>DATHGS010000141.1:0-2809 GCA_035490155.1 Candidatus Methylomirabilota bacterium
TGGTCGTCCGCTCGTCGGCGCGGTTCCGTGGCTCGACCGCGCATTCGTTGCTGCCGGCCACGGACCGTGGGGCATCTCGACCGGGCCGGCGACGGCGCGGATGATCGCGGACCTCATCCTCGGGAACGAAGCCGCGATCCCGGCCGCCCTCCTGCCCGGGCGGTTCGGCCGCAGCATCTGACGAGCGGCGATCAGCGCCAGCTCTGGGGGTCGAAGAGGTAGAACGTCAACTCCGACCAGCGTTCGCGGAAGGCCGCCCAGCGGTCGATCATTGGATCGGCAGTGCGGACGTCGACGAACTCAATTACATCCTCGTCCGCCTCGATGGTCGCGACGTTGCCATCGGCCCCTCCGCGGGCGAGGCGGGGCGACACTCGCTCGACCCGACCGCTCGCCGCGAAACCGCTCATCTCGCCATCCACACTACGCGGCGCGACAAGGGGAGCCGCGCCTGTCGGCCCGCGTATTCTTCGCCACATGACCCTGACCGAGCGCCGTTTCGGCGCCCAGAGCATGACGGCCGACCTCCGCGAGGTCCTCGTCGCCCGACCCGGGCCCGCTTTCGGTCGGGCGTTCGAGAACCCGGCTCACGGCTTCCTTCGGCCGGTCGATCTCGGGCGAGCACGGCGCCAGCACGACGGGCTGGTCGCGACGCTCGAGGAGCTCGGAGCGAAGATCGAGGTTCTCGACGCCGAAACGGACGACCCCGACCTCGTCTACACGTTCGATCCGCTCCTTGTGAGCGAGCGCGGCGCCATCCCGCTGCGGCCGGGCAAGCCGAACCGGGCCGGCGAGCCGGGGCTCCTCGAGGCCTGGACGGCGGCGGCCGGCATCCCGACAGCGGGCCGGATCGAAGCGCCGGGCACCATTGAGGGCGGCGATACCTTCTGGCTCCGGCCGGACCTCCTGTGCATCGGCCGGACGCTGCGGACGAACGACGCGGGCGCCCGCCAGCTCGCGGCGATCGTCGGCGGCGACGTCCGGATCTTCGACGTCCCGTACTGGCGCGGCCCGGCCGAGCTGGTCCATCTCCTGTCGGTGGTCTCGCCGGTCGCCGATGATCTCGCGGTCGTCTTCCTGCCGCTCCTGCCGGTCGGGTTGTGGGAGCTGCTCGGCGAACTCGGGGTCCGGCTGATCGAGGTCCCGGAGGAGGAATACCCGACCCTGGGCTGCAACGTCCTCGCGGTCCGGCCGGGCGTCGTCATCGTCGCCGACGGCAACCCGCTGACGCGGGGG
Organism: Candidatus Methylomirabilota bacterium; assembly: GCA_035490155.1. Lineage (GTDB taxonomy): Bacteria > Chloroflexota > Limnocylindria > Limnocylindrales > CSP1-4 > CF-46. The sequence goes on from DATHGS010000141.1 coordinate 1,237, forward strand.
CGCCTCCAGGAAGCGGGCTGTGAGGTCCACGCCATCCCGCTCGGGGAGATCGGCGAGAACGGCTCCGGCGGACCGACCTGCCTGACGCGGCCGATCCTGCGCGGCGGATGACGGCCCGCTCGACCTCGACCGCGACGACGGCTGCTGTCGCGGCTGTGGACCCGGGACGGATCGAAGCCGACCTCCGGGAGCTGATCCGGATCCCGTCGATCACGGGGTCCGAGGAAGCCATCCAGGACGCGATGGAGCGCCTGTTCGAGGAGGTCGGGCTCGAGACGAAGCGGATCGTGACCGACCCAGTCGCGTTCGCCGACGATCCGGATTTCCCCGGCGCCGAGATGCCGCGGACGTCATTGCCTGTGGTGACCGGCCGGCTCGGTCGAGGGGGCGGTCGACGGCTCCTCCTCGTCGGTCATGTCGATGTCGTGCCGCCGGGCGATCCGACGACCTGGACGGTCGACCCGTGGTCAGCGGAGATCCGCGAGGGGCGGATGTATGGCCGCGGTGCCTGCGACATGAAAGGTGGCGTCGTCGCGATCGTTGCGGCGGTCCGCGCGCTCGTCGCCAGTGGTGCCGCCGAAGCGCTCGACGGAGAGCTGCTCGTCGTCAGCGTTCCGTCCGAGGAGGACGGCGGACAGGGGATGCTGGCCGCGATCCGGGCCGGCTGCACCGGCGATGCCGCAATCATCACCGAGCCGACAGAGCTCGAGGTCGTCATCGCCCACGCCGGCGCGATCACCTTCCGGCTCGTGGTGCCGGGCCGGGCTGCCCATGCCTCGACGCGGCGGGAGGGCGTGTCCGCGCTCGACAACCTGTACACGCTGATCCGCGCCCTCGAGGCCGACGAGACCGCGCGGAACGCCGCCGAGACCGACCCGCTCATGACCGTCCTGGAGCTGCCCTACGCGACGATGATCGGCAAGGTCGAGGGAGGGGAGTGGGCGTCCACGGTCCTCGACCGGGTCGTCGCCGAGGGCCGGTACGGGGTGAAGCTCGGCCAGACGTGGCGCGACGCGGAGGCCGACCTGCGAGCCTGTATCGACGCCGCCTGCGCCGCGGACCCGTTCCTGCGCGACCATCCGGTCGAGGTTGAGCTCACGGGCGGCAGGTTTTCGTCGGCCCGCATCCCGACCGATCACTCGCTGCCGGTATCGCTCGCAGATGCGTGCGAGGCGACGCTCGGACGACGCCCGACGCTCATCGGTGAGCCGTACGGGGCCGACATGCGCCTGCTCGTCAACGAGGGCGCCACACCGACGGTCATCTTCGGACCGGGCAACGTCCGCGTCGCCCACAGCGCCGACGAGTACGTGTCGCTCGCCGAGGTCGCCGATTGCGCCCGGGTGCTCGCGGCCTGGGTCGTCGGGGAGCTGTCAGCGGCGACAGCGGACTGAGGACGCAGTTATCCGCGCGCGGGGGGTTCGGTCAGGACCTTCGAAAGGGTGGAGCGGACCATCTCCAGTTCGGCGGGGCTGAGCTTTGCGACGAAATGGGTCTCGATCCCCTTGACGTGGACCGGCAGCGCACCCTCGAGCCGTTCGCGACCGGCGTTTGTGAGCTGGGCCATCGATCC
>DATHGS010000142.1:0-5605 GCA_035490155.1 Candidatus Methylomirabilota bacterium
ACGACTCCCCGAGGAGCCCGGGAATCGAGCGACCCGGCCTCGTCGGCCGGGTCGGACTCTACCGTCGGGTCGAAACGACGTCAGTCGTTATACAAGCGTTCCTCGATGAGCTTCTCCTGCACCGTTCGGCCGTTCGGGTCGAAGCAGGAAAACTCGAAGTGCTTCTCGAACTCGATGTCGACGTTGTCCTGGCCGCCACGGTTCTTCTCGACCGAGATCACGACCCAGTCCCGGAAGCGCTGGGCCTGGTACGGGTTGAACTCGATGTTGACCTTGGCCACGATGTGGTACTTCTCGTTGAGGATGAGGATGATGTCGGCCTCGTAGTTGATGGCCGAGCTGCCGCGGAGGTGGAAATTCCGCAGGCGCGACGCCTTTAGGCCTTCCTTGTCGGCGGCGACGATGCAGACCATCGGCACGTCCTCGGACAGGGCGATGTCCTTGAGGCCGTTGACGACGAAGGTGACCTTCTCGGTCTCGTTCGTCGGCTCGGGGATCTGGGGCACCTTCTGGAGGTAGTCGACGAAGACGACGAGCCGTCGATCGCCCGACAGCTCCCGGTGCTGCTGGACGAGCTTGCGGATGTTGTCGACCGTGCTCGCCGTCTGCGAGCCGCGCAGGAGGAACAGGTTCTGGCCGTAGCGGGCGATCCGGTCGAGGGACGGCCGCAACCGCGGATTGCTGGCCAGCTGGGTGGCCCCGCCGCCCTCGGCGACCCAGGTCCCGAGGATCTCCTTGCGAACGTCCTGGATCTTGATCGCGCCGGTCTTGTGTGGCAGATGGGCGAGCGCCGACTCCATCGCGATGAGCCGGTTGAGGAGGTACTGCTCGTCGTGCTCGAAGCAGAGGTACAGCACGTTGGCCTGGCCGCCGGACGCGACGTTGCGGGCCATCTGGAGGGCCATCGTCGTCTTGCCTGTGCCCTGGGCGCCACCGATCAGCAGGAGCTCGCCGGCGCGGAGGCCGGTGCCGATGGTCTTGTCGAGCGGGGTGAACCCCAACGGAACGGCCTGGTACTCGCCGACCTTGCCGGTCGTCACCTTGTCATTGAGCTCGACGAGCACGTCGAGTGCGGAACGGGGGGCCATGCTGCCCGTGGCGGAATCGAGTCGCCAGGCCTCTTGGGCGACAATCGGGTCGGCGGTCTCGGTCACGCTGGATTCGTCCTCCCGGTAACGATAGGGGTGCATCGTAGCACCGCGTTCCGCGACGACAGCCGCCCATCAGCCCCACTGGTCCGACCCGAAGGTACTCCCCTGTTCCGGTAGCCGAAGCTCAGTTCGTGACCCTGACGGCCGCCGGATCGAGGCCGGCGAGCTCGTCCCACATCCGGACGATGGTCCTGATTCCAACCTCGTAGTTGGTCAGGTCCATCCACTCGTTCGGGGCGTGAGCCTGCTGGTCCGGCGGGTCGAACCCGAGCAGGACGACCGGCAGGCCGAGGATCCCCTCGAAGCTCGCGCACACCGGGATCGAACCGCCCTCGCGGATGTACACGGGCTCGCGTCCGAACGTCGCTGTGAGGGCACGCGCTGCGGCCTGGGTGGCCGGATGGTCGATCGGCGTGAGACTCGGCTCGCCGCCGCCGAGATCCGTGACGGTCACCACCACGCCGGGCGGGGCGATCTCCTCGACGTACGCCTTGAACTGCTCGAGTATTCGCTGGGAGTCCTGGTTCGACACCAGCCGGCAGCTCACCTTGGCGTGGGCATGGGCCGGGATGATCGTCTTGGCGCCCTCGCCCTGGAAGCCGCCCCAGATCCCGTTGACGTCGAGTGTCGGCCGGGTGCCGCGGCGCTCGAGCGTCGAGAAGCCGACCTCCCCGACGAGGGCTGGCAGGCCGAGATGGGCCCGGTAGGCCTCCTCATCGAACGGCAGTGCCGCGACGGCCGCCCGCTCCGCATCGGTCAGCGCGACGACGTCGTCGTAGAACCCCGGGATCCGGATCCGACCGTCCGGCCCTTTCAGCGCGGCGATGATCTGGGCGAGGGCATTGGCAGGGTTCTGGACCGCGCCGCCGTAGCTCCCCGAATGGAGATCCACGGCGGTCCCGATAACGTCGATCTGCGCATACATCAGGCCACGCAGGGCGATGGTGATCGCCGGCAGGTTGCCGTCGAGGAACCCCGTATCGCTGATGACGGCGAGGTCGGCGGCGAGCCGCTCGCGCTCCGCCGCGAGCCAGCGGTCGAGGTTGACGCTGCCCGACTCCTCCTCGCCCTCGAAGACGAACTTGATGTTGATCGGCAGCCGGCCGCGCGTGGCGAGAAGGGCCTCCGTCGCCCGAAGGTGCATGTGCAGCTGGCCCTTGTCGTCGGCCGAGCCACGGGCAAGCATGCGGTCGCCCTCGACGACGGGCTCGAACGGCGGCGACTTCCAGAGGTCGAGCGGATCGACGGGCTGGACGTCGTAGTGGCAGTAGACGATGACCGTCGGTGCCCCGTCGGCATGAAGCCAGTCGCCGTAGACGACCGGGTGGCCGCCGGTCTCCGCGAGCTCGACATGTTCGACACCGCTCGCCCTGAGATCGGCCGCGATCCACTCTGCCGTGGCGCGGCAGTCCTGAGCGTGCTCCGGCAGGGCGGAGATGCTCGGGATCCGCAGGAGCGCCTTGTAGGACTCGAGCCGGCTCTCCCGGTGCTCGTCGAGGAAACGCTCGAGATCCTGGTCGGTCGTAAGCATCGGACCTCCGCTGTGTCCCGAATCGAGCGAGCGGGCCGGACGCGGCCCGCTCGTCGGGTGATCGTGATCTGGTGGCGGCCATCGCCGCCGGGGTATCAGGCGGGGCTGGGGTTGGCAGCCGGTGCCGGAGTCGGCTGGCCGGGACCGATGACCTGTGGCCGGACGAGGTGGGTGTTGACCTTCGGCGGTAGGTCGCTGAAGAGCTTCTCGAACTCCTCGGAGTCGACCGTCTCCTCCGCGACGAGCTTCTCGGCCAGGGCCGTCAGCTTGTCACGGTGCTTGACGAGCGTTTCCATCGCCCGCTCGTAGGCGTGGTCGATGATCACCCGGACCTCGTCGTCGATCAGCTTGGCGACCTCGTCCGAGTAATTGCGCTGCTCGCCGATCTCACGGCCGAGGAACACGAGCTCGTCACGCTTGCCGAACGACAACGGCCCGAGACGATCGCTCATCCCGAACTCGGTGACCATCCGCCGAGCGAGATCGGTCGCCTTCTCGATGTCGTTGCTGGCGCCGGTCGTCGTGTCGCCGAAGACGAGCCGCTCGGATGCGTTGCCACCGAGGAGCCCGGCGATCTTGTCCTCGAACTCGGCCTTGCTCTGGAGGTACCGATCCTCCGTCGGCAGGCCCATCGTGTAGCCGAGGGCCATGCCGCGGCTGATGATCGTGACCTTGGCGACGGGGTCGCACTTTGGCAGGATCCGCTGGACGACCGCGTGGCCACCCTCGTGGTAGGCGATGATCGCCTTCTCGGCGTCCGAGATGATCCGCGACTTGCGCTCCGGGCCGGCGACGATCCGCTCGAGCGCCTCCTGGAACTCGGACATCCCGATGACCTTCTTGTTGCGCCGGGCCGACAGGATCGCCGCCTCGTTGACCAGGTTGGCGAGATCGGCCCCGGAGAAGCCGGGCGACTGGCGGGCGATGTCCTCGACGACGATGCTCTTGTCGAGCGGCTTGCCCTTGGTGTGGACCTTGAGGATCGCCGTGCGGCCCTTCATGTCCGGCCGGTCGAGGATGACCTGGCGGTCGAACCGGCCGGGGCGAAGGAGCGCCGGGTCGAGGACGTCCGGGCGGTTGGTGGCGGCGACGACGATCACGTTCGTGTTGGTGTCGAAGCCGTCCATCTCGACGAGGATCTGGTTGAGGGTCTGCTCGCGCTCGTCGTGACTGCCACCGAGGCCGGCGCCGCGCTGGCGACCGACGGCGTCGATCTCGTCGACGAAGACGATGCACGGGCTGTTGCGCTTGGCCTGGTCGAACAGGTCGCGGACGCGGCTGGCGCCGACGCCGACGAACATTTCGACGAACTCGGAGCCAGAGATGCTGAAGAACGGGACGCCGGCCTCGCCGGCGACGGCCCGGGCCATCAGCGTCTTGCCGGTGCCGGGAGGCCCGACGAGCAGGACGCCGCGCGGGATGCGGGCGCCGAGCGAGTTGAACTTCTCCGGGTACTTCAGGAACTCGACGACTTCCTGGAGCTCGGTCTTGGCCTCGTCGACGCCGGCAACGTCGGCGAAGGTGACGACGGTCTTGTTGCCGAGGAACATCCTGGCCCGGCGCTTGCCGAAGCTGAGGGCCTGGTTATTGGTCCCCTGCGCCTGGCGCATCATGAAGAAGATGAAGCCGCCGATGATGAGTAGCGGCAGCAGGCCGGTCACGATGATGCCCAGCCATGAGGTGTCGGGCGGGAGCTTGGCCGTGAACGCCGGATCGGGTTGGTTGCCCTCCTTGGCCGCCGCATGGACCTCGGGATACGCGTCGGCGAGGAGGCCTGGGACGATCACGCTGTACGTACTGCTGCTTCCTTTGTTCGTGACGGTGAGCTTCGAGCCTTCCTGCAGGACACTTGTCACGGTGCCGGCCTTCACATCCCCGAGGAACTTCGAGTAGGCCGTGTCACTGGGTGGGGTCGTCTGCGAGACGAGGGTGTAGACGACGGCGAGCGCGACGACCACCAGGGCCAGCATCACGATGCCGTTTCGGAAAAACTTGGGGTTCAACGGTGCCTCCGGATCCGGGTCACCGCCGCGCGGCGACCACCGCGGCGAGTATAGCCCGGACCGCCGCGAGCCCCTCGGACGAGCCAGGGACTCGGGCCAAGGACGCGCGAGGTGCGCCGGGAGAGATTGGTAGCGGAGGGCGGATTCGAACCACCGACCAAGGGCTTATGAGTCCCCTGCTCTACCACTGAGCTACTCCGCCGCGGCTGCGAAGTTTATCGAGCGTGATCCAGAGCGGCAACCGAGGTCACTAGAGGGCACGGCGGGTACACGCCGTCCCATCAACCTACATGCCTACGAAGGGACGGGAGGAGCGCACTCGCGACCCTTCGGGGTCATCGACGAACGGCCAGTGGCCGCTGCGCGGCAGAACAACGATCTCCGCGCGAGGGCACGGTGCTCACTACCGCCAACGTGCTGACCAGGCCGTCTTGCGCCCCAAAGATCGCCTCGCGCAGGTCGCCTAGGAGGCTCGCCCTCCGCCGCTCCTCGTCCAGTCGAACGCGGAGGTCCCCATCGGTTGGCCTGTCCGGGCCGGTCTGATCGTCGCGGGCGATGCCGACGGCCTGCCGCCCCGCCACGCGGTCGAGTTCTTCGAGCTCCTGGGGGCGGCCAGCGCGACGCGAGCTTTGACCGATCGGGGATGACGCAGCACCGCCTCGCCATCTTGCCGGGCGTCACCCATTACGACATCAACGTTTCGCCCAGGCTCGTGACGGCCGTCACCTGGTTCCTGGACGAGCGGCGGACGCCGGCCTCAATGAGGTTTGGCCGACTGCAACCTGTGCCGGGCCAGATACGCGAACGGCAGGATCGTTGCCGAATAGGCGATGGCGTTGTATCCAAAGTGCAGGACGGTATCGCTCACGCCCAACCTCGAATCGAGGATGCCTGGGCAGGGGCAACCGTTGTTCGCGACG
>DATHGS010000143.1:0-8164 GCA_035490155.1 Candidatus Methylomirabilota bacterium
GATCACGTCGTCGATGATGGCTGGACCGTCGGGCTCGTTGTGGAGCTCGTGGCGGTGGTCGGGATAGGTCCGGCGGGTTATGCCAGGGAGCGACGCGAGGCTTTCGCTGCTCGACGCCGGAACGATCCGGTCGGCGGTGCCGTGAAGGACGAGCGTCGGAACGGAGAGTCCGCCCAGCTGCGACCTCACGCGCGACTGCTCGCCGAGAGCGACCGCCGCGAACCGCATCGTGGTCGTGTGGCAATTCAGCGGGTCGGCGAAATAAGCCTCGGCGATCGCCGGATCCCGCGACAGATCGGCGCCGTCGAAGGCGTTCTTGATCTCGGCATTCGGCGCCACCCGACTCAGGAGCCTCGCGAGCGTCCGCTTCCAGGCAGGGATCGCGGCCTCGATCGCTGGCGCCGAGAGGACGAGCAGGTCCGGTTTCGGCCGATCGGTCAGGACATGGCCGAGGGCGATCAGCCCGCCGAGCGAGTGGCCGTAAACGACGACCCGCCGACCGTCGGCGCGCGCCCGGACGGACGCGAGCTGCTCCTCGAGATCGTCATGAACCGTCTCCCATCTTGCGACGAACGCGCGTCGTCCCCCGGACGCCCCGAAACCGCGCTGGTCGTAGGCCGTGACGTCCAAGCCGGCGGCGGCCAGCCGCGTCCCGACGTGCTCGTATCGACCGGAGTGCTCGGCGACGCCATGGACGAGCAGGACGAACGCCCACGGCTCGCCCGCCGGCCTCCAGTTGCGAACGAACAATTCGGTCCCGTCGCCCACCGGGGCACGCAGCGTGGTTGACGTCACGGACCGGATAGTAGGCGTGCGAACGGCTACGCTGCCCGTCATGTCCGCCATGTCTGGCACGACCGACTGGCTCGAGGTCGGCGACCGCGTCTTCGTCCGCCGCTACGCCGCGCTCGATCAGAACATCGGCGTCGTCCTCGGCGACGAGGCGGCACTCGTCATCGATACCCGGGCGACACACGAGGCCGCGGACGAGATCCTATCTGACCTCCGCCGACTCACTCCGCTACCCGTCCGGGTCGCCGTCAACACCCACGGCCACTGGGATCACTGCTTCGGCAACGCCCGGTTCCGACCCGCGCCCATCTGGGGACACGTCCGGTGCGCGGAGATGATGCTCAAGACCGGCGAGCGCCAGCGGGCCAGGATTGCCGCCGCGATTGCCGAGCTCGCCGAGGACCTTGCGAACGTGATCATCGACCCGCCCGACCGGACGTTCGAGGACGCGGCGACGGTCGAGATCGAGCCCGGCGGTCGGTCGGTCGAGCTCCGCTATCTGGGCCGCGGCCACACCGACAACGACATCGTCGTTCTCGTGCCCGATGCCGATGTCCTCTTTGCCGGCGATCTTCTCGAGAACGACGCGACGCCGTTCTTCGGCGACGGCTACCCGCTGGACTGGGCGACGACAGCCGAGGCAATCGTCGAGCTCGCGACGGGCGCCGTGGTGCCGGGCCACGGGAGCGTCGGCGACCGATCCTTCGCGGTCCGCCAGATGACCGAATTCCGGACGGTCGCCGAGTTGGCGAAGCTCGTCCATCGCGGCGTGATGGGCATCGACACGGCGGTGTTGCGAACCCCCTACCCGGCCGACACGGCGCTCGAGCCGCTGACCAGGGCCCTCGCCCAGCTTCGCGGCGAGCTCGACTAACCCAGCATCGCGGCGAAATCAAGCCCCGACTCGGACCACCCACCGGCCGCGAGCTTCGCCGGCGAGGATCCCGTCGAGCCCGTTTTCGAGCGTTTCGAGCGTCACCTCGGTGATCCCGTCGCCGAGGTTCCGCGGACGGAGGTCGTCGGCGATCCGGACCCACAATGCGCGCCGCCCCTCGATCGGCATGGCTGCCGAGTCCATCCCGAGCAGCGCGACGCCCCGGAGGATGAATGGCAGGACCGTCGTCTCCAATCGTGGTCCGCCGGCGTTGCCGGACGACGCGACCGTAGCCCCGGGTCGGAGCGTTCTCAGGACATACGGCAGCGTGGGCCCGCCGACCGTGTCGACTGCCCCGGCCCAGCGCGCGGATTCGAGCGGCCGCGGGCTTTCGGCGGTGACCTCGTCGCGGGTCAGGATCCCGGAAGCTCCCAGGGATCGCAGCCGCGGTTCCTGGTCGGGCTTGCCGGTCGCCGCCCAGACCTCGTGGCCGCGGCCCGCCAGGATCGCGACGGCCGTGCTGCCGACGCCGCCGCTCGCCCCCGTCACGAGGACCGGCCCGTCGCCCGGCCTCAGCCCTCGCTCCTCGAGGGCAGCGACGCTCATCCCCGCCGTGAACCCGGCCGTCCCGATGGCCATCGCGTCCCGAGCGGACAGGCCCTCGGGGAGTGGCACGACGTAACTCGCCGGCAGCCGGGTGAACTCGCCAAAGCCCCCGTGTCGGGCGACCCCGAGATCGTAGCCGTGGGCGAGGATGGCCTCGCCGGGGCGGAACGCCGGGTCGTCGGACGCGATCACCTCGCCGGCCAGGTCGATGCCGGGAATGATCGGGCTGATCCGGGCAACCTTGCCGTCGGCAATCGTGGCGAGGCCGTCCTTGTAGTTGACGCTCGACCAGGTGATCCGGACCTCGACTTCGCCCGCCGGCAGGTCAGGCGCCGCGAAGTCGCGCACGCCGCGCTCGACCCGTCCGTCGTCCATGCGTTCGGCGACGAAGGCGCGGAACGAGGACGGAATGGCGGTCATGCGCCGAAGCGTACGTCGGGGCCTGAGCACCGCGCGGGCAGGTTGCATCGGGCGGTCAGGAGCCGTTCGACCTGACGCCGCGGTGGGATAGCGAATCAAGGGGCTTTTTTTCCGTCGGCGAGACGAGGACTATTACCCAAGGAGCCGTCACGACCAACGAGCCGCAGCCCAGGCGCGCGTGACCATTCGATGCCGCAGCCCGGATTGGTCGATTTGCCGGCGGACCCAGGAGGTTACCGATGGACAGTCGGCTGTCTCTCAACTGGTCGGCGCTTGCGATCCGTGGCGTGATCGCGATCGCCTTCGGCATCCTCGCGTTACTGATGCCAGGGCTGACGCTCGCGGCCCTGATCCTGCTGTTTGCGGCGTACGCCATCGTCGACGGCGCGTCTCACGTGGTGACAGGCATTCGCCAGCGGTCCGGTGACAGGCCGGACGGCCTCATGATCCTGGGCGGCATCGTCGGCATCGCGGTCGGCGTCATCGCTGCGATCCTGCCCGGTATCACGGCGCTGTTCCTGCTGTCGCTGATCGGCGCCTGGGCGATCGTGACCGGGGCCGCCGAGATCGTTGCGGCGTATCGGCTGCGAAAAGCGATCAGCGGCGAGTGGCTGCTCGCCCTGCAAGGCATCATTTCCATCGCGTTCGGCCTGTACGTCTGGATCTTTCCGGGCGCCGGCGCGCTTGCCATCGTGTGGCTGATCGCGGCATTCGCGATCGCGTCGGGAGTCATCCTCCTGATGCTCGCGTTCCGGATGCGGTCGCTGGCGCGGGGCGCAGGAGGCATGTCGAACCGCCAGTCGTCAGCAGTCTGAGGGTCGAGCGGAGGGCTCGGGCCTCCCTGCGTCCTCAGCCCCGGGCGCCAGCGGCCATGTGACCGCGCGGCCTGCAGATCGTCTCGCGCGGCCATCATGATGGGGCCCGACGGGCGCGCCACGGTTCGTGACGCGCCCGGAGCTTGCCGACAACGGTGGTCTCGGAGGCATGGATCGTGGGAGCGCTGGCCGCCTATCGGCGGATCCTGGACAACCGGCCGCTAAGCCGGCTGCTCGTCGGCGAGTTCGTCTCGTCGGTTGGTGACTGGCTCTACCTGGTCGCGCTCCTGATCGTCGTCTACCGCGAGAGCGCGGACCCGGTGCTGCTCGGGATCGTCGGCGCGGCGCGCGTCCTGCCGTACGTTCTCCTCTCGATCCCGGCCGGGATTGTCGCCGATCGCTACGACCGGCGGCTCGTCCTGCTCGTCACGGACGTCGCCCGCGGCGTGATCATGCTGGTCCTCGCATGGCTGGTCGCCGCGGATGCGCCGGTCGCCTGGGTCATCGTCATGTCGATCGTCGCGGGTTGTTTCTCGGCGTTCTTCAGCCCGACCATCGGCGCGTACCTGCCATCGATCGTCGGGAACGAGGCGGAGCTGGGGCCGGCCAACAGCGCCTGGTCCACGCTCGACAACCTTGCCTTCATCATCGGTCCGGCGATCGCCGGCCTGCTGATCGCGACGAGCGGGTTGACGGCTGCCTTCGTGCTCAATGCAGCCTCCTTCGCGATCCTCGCGGTGGTGCTCTGGGGCCTGCCGTCGGTCCGGGCCGGCGCCCGCGAATCGGCAGCCCAAGCGGCAGATGATTCCGCCCCGGCGGACGCTGACACCGCGGCGGCTCGGGAGTCGCTGATCGACATCGTTCGTCCGGTCCTCGGCCTGGCGCTCGCCGACGTCACGGCCGGGTTTGCCTTCGGTGGGCTCGGTGTCCTGACGGTCCTGCTGGCGATCAACCAGCTGGGGGCGGGCGAGGAAGGTACTGGATACCTGAACGCCGGGATCGGCGTCGGTGCGGTCGTCGGCGCCGTCCTCTCCGGCGCCCTGTCGACGAGCGCTCGCCAGCGGACGATCCTGCTCGCAGGGTTGATCGTGTTCGCCGCCGGGCTCGTCCTGCTCGGAGTCGTGTCATCGCTGGCGGTCGCTTTCGTGGCGATGGCGATCGCTTCGGCGGGGAGCCTCGTCGCCGAGGTCATCAGCACGACGATCTTCCAGCGCCTCGTGCCCGACGCGGTCCGGGGACGGGCCCTCGGGGTCGCCGCCACACTCACGACGCTCGCCTACGCGGCAGGTTCACTCGTGCTGCCCGTGTTCGCCGGGTGGTTCGGGATCGCGTCAGCCCTCGTTGCCTCGGCCGTTGTCGTCGTGGCCGGGGCGGTCGGCGGTGTCGCCATGCTCGGCGCTGCGTGGTCAGGGGGTCCTGGTCCGGAAGTTGCGCATCTCGCCCGGCGGCTCACCGGACTGCCGCTCTTCGCGGGTGTTCCCGAGGACCGCCTCGCGATTGCCCTGTCGCGGGCGAAGCCTGTCGCGATCCGAGCGGGTGACACGATCGTTCGGCAGGGCGAGCCGGCGGACCGCTTCTACGTCATCCTCGACGGCCAATTCGTCGTTTCGGATGACCAGGCCGGGTCCCCTTCGCGTCAGCTGCGAACCCTCGGTCCCAACGATGCCTTCGGCGAGCTCGGGCTCCTGACCGGCGCGCCACGGACCGCCACCGTGACGGCGGCCAGCGATGGCCGGCTGCTCGCCCTCGAGGCGAATGACTTCCTGGAGCTGGTTTCGTCCGCCCCGGATCTCCGGCCGCGGCTTCTGGCGCTCTATCGCGGCGCACCGACCGCCGTTCGAACCGTCGCAGACCGGGGATCGGCGATCAGCGGTTCGCCGTCGCAGCCAGCATCGCCTTGACCTCGAACGGCGTCGCGCTCGGGTGCTTGGCGCGGATCAGCGCGGCCAACCCGGCGATGTGCGGGGTCGCGAAGCTGTTGCCGGTTGCCACGATCCGCCCGCCGTCGCGCCACGCGACGTCGACGTCGAGGCCGTACGCGCCGAATTCGACGGGTGGGTGCGGGTTGTAGTACCAGGTCCACGGATCGGCGACATCGTGCGCCGCAACCGAGACGACCGACGAGAACAGGGAGGGGTAGCTGGGCCCCGGGACGTTGTTGGCGGCGCTGACCAGGAGGACATTCCCGAAGTACGCCTCGTCGGTCAGCTCGTGAAAGAGCGGGAAGAGCTCCTCGCTCCTGGACGACAGGCTGAGGTTCACGATCGTGACGCCATGCTCGATCGCCCAGATCAGGGCCGCGGCGAAATTGGCTCCCTTGCCGCGGTTGTCCGGTCCCAGGACGCGGATCGAGATCAGCTCCGCGGCAGGCGCCAGGGAATGAATGATCCCGGCGCATGCCGTGCCATGACCGACGACATCGATCGCGTCCGGATCGTCGACGACGATCGGGTCGTCGTCCGTCGGCTCCACGCGGTAGCTTGCCACCAGCCGGCCGCCGACCGCGGGATGATCCTTCTCGATCCCCGAGTCGATCACCGCGACACGAACGCCGCTGCCGTCACTCCCGCCGAACGCGAAGTCGCGCTCGAGCGTACCGAACGGACCGACCCGCGAGAGGTCGGCGCGACGCTCGCTGACGAACGGCTCGCTCCAGGCTGGCATGTCGAGCTCGGTCATCGCGACTCCGACGTATCGCCTCCATCGGGTCGCGACCGCCGACGGCGGCGACTGTCGCGGGTGGCACGACGATGAAGCGCATCGAGGATGTCGGTCACGAGTTCGAGCTGGTCCGGATCCGCCGTTCGCAGTCGGGCGATCACATCCGCGAGTGGCCAGAGGCGCGACGAATCGTCTCGTCCCAGGTCCGCGGTGGCCGCGGCCACGATCTCGTCGAGGGTGGCCTGCTCGGGAACGTCCGCGTCCGCGAGAGCGCGCAGGCTTGATTCCAGCAGCGATCCGATATCCCGCTCCACACGCGTTGCGCCGATCGCGGTCGCGGCCTGCCCGGCGAAGACGGCGGCGAGCTCGATGTCGCGGAGGGAGAACGTGGCGGCGCTGCGCTTGTCCAGGACCTCGAGCACGCCGATCGTCCGGTCGTCGCTCACCAGCGGCACCGCCACGATCGAGCGGGGCACATAGGCGGTCTGTTCGGCGACGGCACGACCGAAGCGGGCGTCGTGCGCGGCATCAGAGAGAGCGAGTGCCTGGCCCGTGCGGAACACGTAGCCGGCAATTCCCTGGTCCGGAGCGATCGACAGCCCGATCACGCCCTGCCCCTGCTCGCCAGATGCGACCTCGAACACGAGCCGATCGGAGGCCGCATCGTAGAGCGCGATCGAGGCGGCCTCGGCGTCGAAGAGGGTCACGGTTGCGTCGACGATCGAGCGCAGGACGGCGCGTGCGCTGTCGCCGTAGACACGCAGACCGACCTCTGCCCGCAGGGCGATCGCCTCGAGGACTGACACCGCATCCCGCCCGAGGCGGCGGCGCCGATCAGCGGCCATCGCGCTCCCGGGATTCGATCGCCGTCGAGCGAACCGATCTCACCATTCGAACGTTCGCGCCAGGCGCTCGACGTCCGGGATCACGAGAACTTCGCCCTCGATCCGAATGAGCCCCCGCGACGACATGTCGACTAGCAGGCGGTTCACCGACTGACGGGCCCCCCCGACCATCGCCGCGAGCTCGGACTGGGTGAACGGCCAATCGAGCCGGACGTCGGTCGCGCGGTCGGGATGCTCCTGTCGAGCCCGGCGGACAAGGCTGCTTGCCAGCCGACCCGGGAGGTCCAGGAAGTACAGGTCCTCGACATGGTCCGTCAGCCGCCGCAGCTCTGCGGCCAGGGCCGCGAACAGGGCCCGGCGCAGCGCCGGCTGGGTTTCGATCAGTTCATCGAAGGTCTCGCGACGGAGCACCAGGGTCTGGGTGGGCTCGATCGCGATCGCGGTCGCCGAGTGCGGCGCGCCGTCAAGCAGGGCCAGCTCGCCGAAGAACTCGGCACGTCCCAGCGTCGCGATGATCGCGACGTCCTCGCCATCCGGAGGCGAAAGGACGATCTTGACCGAGCCGGATTCGACGATGTAGAGCGAGTCGCCCGGATCGCCCTCGTGGAAGATCGTCTCGTTCTTCCGATACCGCCGAACCCGGAGACCAGCCGCGCAAAGCGCGAGCGACTCGTCGTCGACGCGCGCGAACAGCCTGCAGCGCCGCAGCGCATCGGTCGCGAAGTCCATTGCGACGGCGTCGGTCATCGCGACCCCCGACGCTCAAGCGGGCCCGCCGATTCACGTGGTCGAGCGTCGGGTCCGCCCAGCCGATTCGTCATCCGGGCAACGCGAAACGGGGCGGATCATTCGTGACTCCGCCCCGTGCGCGCCCTGAGAGTTCGCGGATCAGTTGCGCCCCCGCTTGTTGTGAGGTCGCTGCGCCTCGGCCGAGTTCTGACGCTCCTTGAGGTGCCGCCGGATCTCCTGCTCGCGACTGTTCGCGAGCTCGCGGTTGAGTGGCGAGTTCGGCAGGAATGAATGGCCCTCGGTGTCGTCGCCGGTCGCGCTCGGGACGCGGCCGTGGCCCTCGGTGTCGTCGCCGGTCGCGCTCGGGACGCGGCCGTGGCCCTCGGTGTCGTCGCCGGTCGCGCTCGGGACGCGGCCGTGGC
>DATHGS010000144.1:0-3085 GCA_035490155.1 Candidatus Methylomirabilota bacterium
AGATAGGACACTGCCTCCTCAGTCGACGTACTGCAGCGGCGTGACCACGAAGTTGTCGGGCAGCTTCACGCCGGTCCGATGGTTCGGGCAGTAGCCGTTGACGTTCTTCGCCAGATACTGCTGGTGATAGTCCTCGGCGTAGTAGAAGGTCGGGGCCGCCGCGATCTCCGTGGTGATCTCGCCGAAGCCGGCGTCTGACAGGCGAGCCTGGTAGATGTTCCGCGAGGCGACGGCCGTGCGGAGCTGCTCGTCGTCGGTGGCGAAGATCGCCGAGCGGTACTGCGTTCCGACGTCGTTGCCCTGGCGCATGCCCTGGGTCGGGTCGTGGTTCTCCCAGAAGACCTTGAGGAGCTCCTCGTACGAGACCTGCGACGGGTCGTAGGCGACGAGGACGGCCTCGGAGTGGCCGGTTCGGCCGCTGCAGACCTCGTTGTAGTTCGGGTTCGGTGTCTGGCCGCCGGCGTATCCGACGGCGGTGCTGATCACGCCGGGCGTCTGCCAGAAGTCCTTCTCGGCGCCCCAGAAGCAGCCCAGTCCGAAGATCGCTGTTCGGGTGCCGTCCGGCCACGGCGGCCTGAGGGACGCACCGTTGACGTAATGGCGATCGGAGACCGGCATGATTTCGGCGCGGCCGGGGAGGCTATCGGCGGGGGAGGGGACCTTGGGGTTGGTTCGGAAGAACTGCATGAGTTGCAGTCTAGCCCGCTCCTGTGACGGCTCGATTACGCGAGCTGGCCCTCCGGGACGTCGCCGTCGTCGGCGATGGGCGACGCGGGCAGGCCGAAACCGACCTCGGTGCCACCACCCTCGCGCGGTCGGGCCCATATCCGCCCACCCATCGCCTCGATCAGCTGGCGACAGACGAACAGGCCGATCCCCGCGCCCTGGGCGACCCGGGTCGCGTTCGGTGAGCGATAGAACAGGTCGAACGCCCGAGCCGAATCGGTCTCCGCGAGGCCGATGCCCTCGTCGAGGACGCGCACGATCACCTCATTGCCCGAGAATTCCGCCCGAATCGCGACCGGCGCCGGCGAAGCGCTGTATTTGGCCGCGTTCGTCAGCAGATTGCGGACGACCTGCTCGATGTATGTCTCCTCGCCACCGACGAGGGGAAGCTCGCCCTGGATCTCGAGCTCGAAGCGTCGATCCGGCAGGCGCGCTGCCTCGATGTCGACCACGTGGCCCAGGAGCCGCCGGAGGTTGAGCGGCTCGTCCGCGATCTCGACTCGGCCGGCCTCTGCCCGCGACAGGACGAGAAGGTCCTCGACGAGCCGATGCAGCCGATCAGCCTCCTCCTCGACGTCTTCGATCGCCCGCGCCCGGACCTCCGCGTCCAGCGAATCGTGTCGCTGCCGGAGCATCTTCGATAATCCGTAGATCGTCGTGATCGGTGTTCGCAGCTCGTGGCTGATGACGCCGATGAACGCGTCGCGGAGCGCCTGCGCCCGGCTGGCGGCCACCGCCGCGTCGGCGAGTTCGATCGGGCCCGACAGGACGCGGACGATTGTCTGGAGGAGATCGAGGTCCCTGACACTGAAGACATCGGGTTCGGTCGAATCGATCTCGACCAGGCCGATCGCTCGACCGCGCCGGACGATCGGCACGGCGAGCCACGACCGGATTCCCTCGCGGGCCCGGGCCCCGCGGATGATGTTGCCGCTCGTGTGGAGGTCGCCGATCAGGGCCGGCTCGAGCGTCTCGATGACGTTCCAGCTCCGGCTCGGACCGCGATGCAGGCGCTGGCCGAGTGCCTCGTCGGCGAACGGCCCGACGGCGGCACGGATGACGAGCTCGTCGCCGTCGATGAGGGCGATCGATCCGCCGGTCAGCGGGCTGACAGTCTGGAGGCGGTCGAGCGCCTCATGGAGGATCTGGTCCAGATCGCGCTCGCCGGCCGCGCTCGTGGCGATGTCGATGATCAGCTGCGACGTCGCCGCCGAGTGCGTGACCGGGAGGACGGGGGAGTCTCGGCCCGTTTCGCGGCGGGTCGGTTTCGCCGGAATCGGGGGGCCGGTTCTCGTCACCGTGGGATCGTACCAGCGGCTGTGTTCTGTCACGGATCAAAGGTTCGCCGCACGCGGCCGCATCGCCGGCGCGTCGAAGGTCATTCCAGTCACCAAATACTTGACTAGCAGGTGGGATCAGCCGACGATGGCCATGCGCCCGTCGATGGGTCCGGAATGAATTGAGGGAGAAGCCGTAACAAGACGGGTTGAGCCGGGGCGCGGCCCGTTGGCCGCTTGGTCGCGACGCTCACGCGTCTTCGATCGATTTCCCCCCGCCCCACGTGCCCGGGCGTCTGTTTCGTGACTCGAAAAGGGGAGACGCGGCTACTTCGGAATCGGAACCGGTGCGCCGTCGGCGAGGACTGTCGCTACGAGGCTGAGGATTGACAGGATCGCGAGACCAAGTGAAGACGCAAAGACTCGACCAGGAAAACGCATGGGACGACTCCTTCTCGCCCGGGCAGGTGGGAACGAGAGGTCGGTCGGATTCTAGGGGTGAACGATGGGAAAAGCAAGTATTACTAACCTTTTGCCTCGCGGGCGAGACCGCGATCTCCGCCTGGGCCTGGGATCCGAGCTACGGAGGCGACGCCTGGCGGCGAGGCTCTCACAGGACGAAGCGAGTGGTCCTCTGACGAGGGCGTACCTGTCCCAGGTCGAATGCGGCCGCACCATGCCCTCTCTGGCCGCGCTCATCGTCCTGGCGGAACGGCTCGGAACTTCCGCTGACGAAGTCCTAAAAGGGGTCAACATTGCCTTGAATTCGGAGTATTCTCCGCGTCATGAGAACCGTTGAACGTCGCAGCCTGGCTGCGGAGGATCGCGACCTCGCCAAGCAGATCGGAACGAAGCTGAGGGCGGCCCGCCACGCGGCCGGCCTGACCCAGCAGCAGGTCGCCGCGGGCCGTTACACGAAGGCATATGTCAGCGCCCTCGAAAACGGCCTCATCAAGCCATCGATGGCCGCCCTGCGCTTTCTCGCGGTGCGGCTAGGGACCACCCCGAGTGAGCTGCTCGCCGAGTCCGATACGCGCTGGGCACGTCTCGACTCGGAGCTTCGGCTGGCTGCCGGCGACTGG
>DATHGS010000145.1:0-5675 GCA_035490155.1 Candidatus Methylomirabilota bacterium
CGCACGTGATCGCGGCGCTGCGGACGGTCGTGCCCACGGTCGGCGCCAAGGCGCTGACGCTCCTCGAATCTCCCGACCGCTCCATCGAAGCCGTTCTCTCGCCTCTGCTCAACGAGCTCAATGCGCTGCCCTACGACCTCGTGCTGGTCCTCGACGACTACCACACGATCGATTCGCCCGAGATCCAGGTCGGCATGGCGTACCTGCTCGAACATCTTCCGGCGCAGGTGCACCTCGTGATCGCCACTCGCGCCGACCCGGCGCTGCCGTTGGCCCGCCTTCGTGCGAAGGGCAACCTGATCGAGATCCGCTCGATCGATCTTCGCTTCACGCCCGACGAGGCCAGCGCGTTCCTCAACGGGGTGATGACGCTCGGGCTGACGGCACAGGATGTCGCGGTGCTGGAGGGCCGGACCGAAGGCTGGATCGCCGCTATCCAGCTCGCGGGGCTCTCGATGCAGGGGCGAGACGACGTCGCCGGCTTCATCGCGCGATTTGCCGGAGACGACCGATACATCGTCGACTACCTCGTCGAAGAGGTCCTGCAACGCCAGCCCGAACAGGTCCGCAGGTTCCTCCTGGAGACATCGATCCTCAGCCGGCTGAATGGCCCGCTGTCCGATGCCGTCACCGGCCGAGACGGCGGCAAGGCGATGTTGGAGGCGCTCGAACGACAGAACCTGCTTCTCG
This sequence comes from Candidatus Methylomirabilota bacterium, assembly GCA_035490155.1. Lineage (GTDB taxonomy): Bacteria > Chloroflexota > Limnocylindria > Limnocylindrales > CSP1-4 > CF-46. The sequence continues at coordinate 691 of DATHGS010000145.1, forward strand.
TCCCGCTGGACGACCGTCGGGAGTGGTATCGCTACCACCATCTGTTCGCCGACGTGCTCGAGGCGCACCTGCGCGACGAACGGCCCGACGACCTGCCGGCGCTGCATCAGCGAGCGGCCGAGTGGTTCGAGCGGACCGGCGAGCGTGGCGAGGCGATCCGGCATGCGATCGCGGGCACGAACTTCGAGCGAGCCGCGGACCTCATCGAGCTCGCTCTGCCGGCGAGCGGCCGCGGTCGTCAGGAGGCGACGCTCCGTCGCTGGTTGGACGCACTCCCCGACGAGCTGATCCGGGCCCGGCCGGTGCTGAGCAACGGGTATGCCGGATCCATCCTGGTGAGAGGCGAGACGGAGGGGGTCGAATCCCGCCTCCGAGACGCCGAGCGCTGGCTGGAGGTCATGGCGGCCGGGGAGCCGGGCGAGACGGGCGAGCGCCCGACGGCGATGGTCGTCGCGGACGAAGATGCGTTCCGCAGGCTCCCGGGCGCGCTCGCGATCCACCGGGCAGGTCTGGCCCGCCTGCGCGGCGACGTCGCCGGGACGATCGCACACGCGCGCCGCGCGCTCGAGCTCATCGACACGGACGACGATCTCGGCCAGGGTGCCGCGTCGGCGCTTCTCGGCCTCGCCTACTGGACGAACGGAGATCTCGAGGCGGCATCGAGCCTGTATGCCGGTGCGCTGGCACGGATCGAGAAGGCCGGGTTCCGGTCGGACGCGATCGGGGTCTCCCTCGCCCTGGCCGACATGCGAATCGCTCAGGGCCGTCTTCACGACGCGATGCGGACCTACGAGCGAGGGCTGGAGCTTGCAGCCGATCAAGGAGGCGTGACCCTCCGCGGCGCGGCCGACATGCACGTGGGGATCAGCGAGATCCTCCGCCAGCGTGACGACCTCGCGGGCGCTGCGCGGCACCTGCAACAGGCCACGGACCTGGGCGAGGCGAACGGCCTGCCGCAGAACCCCTACCGATCGCGCGTGGCCGCTGCCGGGATCCGGCTGGCCGAGAGCGATCCCGGGGCTGCCCTCCAGCTCCTGGCCGAGGCCGACCGCCTGTACGCCACGGACTACTCGCCTGAGGTTCGCCCCGTCGGCGCTTTGAAGGCCCGGGTGTGGATCGCAACTGGGAGACTGACCGAGGCCCGGAGCTGGGCACGTGAGCGCGGCCTCTCCGCCGAGGACGCGCTCGACTATGTCCGCGAGTTCGAGCACATCACCCTGGCCAGGCTGATCCTCGTCGAGGGAGGTCGCGATCGCTCCGACGACAGGATCGGAGAAGCGATCGGTCTCCTGGAGCGCCTGCTGGTGGCCGCGGAAGGTGGCGGGAGGACCGGCAGCGTGATCGAGATCCTGGTCGCACAGGCGCTCGCCCGTCGCGCTCGCAACGACGTGCCGGGAGCCCTGGCGTCGCTGGAGCGCGCGGTGGCGCTCGCCGAGCCCGAAGGCTACGTTCGTGTGGTCGCCGACGAGGGCCCGACCATGGCGGCTTTGCTGAGGCTGACGGCGCAGAGGCGGAACGCTTCCGGCTACCTGCGCCGGCTCCTGGCCGCAACCGTCACGCCCGCTGCGCGCACGCCCGCGGATCAACCACTGATCGAGCCCCTCAGTGAACGGGAGCTCGACGTCCTGCGGCTTCTGGAGAGCGAGCTGGACGGTCCGGACATCGCGCGCGAGCTCACGGTGTCGTTGGCAACCGTGCGGACCCACACCAGGAACGTCTACGCCAAGCTCGGCGTGAACAACCGACGGGCCGCCGTCCGCCGTGCCACCGAGCTCGGCCTGCTCTCGCGCACCCGAGACCGCCGACCAGGCGCGTAGTCCTTCGCCGCGCCGGCCCGACGGCGACCGCCGAGTCCGCCGACGATTCAACAGCTCGCTCATCACGTGTGGTGATGCGCGCTCATCACATCCGCCTCCACGGTGTCCCCAGTGAGTCAGGTCGGTGCTGCCGACCGGAGCTCCAGCTGGCAACACGCACGAGGAGCGGAATGACCGATCAATGGACCCCCACACCCGATCGCCCCGAGGCTGGGCGCTACGAGATCCGGCTCACGGGGCGCCTCGACGCGCATTGGGCCGCCTGGTTCGACGGACTGACCGTCAGCCATGAGACCGAAGGAACAACCGTCATCAGTGGCCCGATCGCCGACCAGGCGGCACTCCACGGCGTGCTCCAGCGAGTGCGCGACCTCGGCCTGCCGCTGGTCTCGGTCATTCGCGTGGAGCCCGACGAGCCCGCAACGACCGGCACCGAAGCCCACTAGATCCAGATACGCAAGGAGATTCGAAACGATGATCACGACTCGCATCCGGACGACGACCCGCCTGTTCGTCGCCACCATTTCGGTCGCCGCCATGGCGCTGGCTGTCATTGCAGCTCCCGCCGTCGGCGCGGCCGGCCTCAGGAATTGCGTCGACGTCGCCGGCCCGCAGTCGGGCCGTGTCGGCTGCTATGAGGATGTGTGGGCGGACGGGACCCAGTACCGGATGACGTTCTCGAACACCCGGTTCACGGGCGCGACCCCGAAGGAGCTCGACCCCTTCTACGTGCTTGCACCACAGACGGACAAGCCGCAGGGCACGCCACCCAACACGTTCCCCCACGACCACGTCGTCCGTGCCGTGCCGAACCAGAACCACGGCCAGTACAGCGTCCAGCTGCAGGGCTTCTTCGTCCTGTGCAGCGGCCAGGGCATCGTCAGCGGCGCCTGCGTCCCGGCGTGGACCTCGGTTGGCGCGGACACCCTGCCGTTCGCGAAGAGCGTCGACGGCCAGTCGCTCACGTCCACCGACGCGATCGAGGCGGCTGCCGCCGCCGGCAACCTCGCATTGATCAACCTCGGCCCCGGCGCCGTCATCGTCGGCGCGGTGACCGAAGGCAACTGACAGGTTCTGAAGTGAGGGCGGGCGATCCGTCCTCCTTCAGCTCATCACTCCACGAAAGGAAGCCGACATGACCATCAACACACGAACATCCGCAGCGAAGCGACCCTCAATGAGCACGATGCGCAAGACGGCGCTCGTCGCAGGCGTCCTCTACCTGGCCACGTTCCTGAGCTCGATCCCGGCGGTGTTCCTCCAGGGCGCGATCTTCAATGACCCCAACTTCATCCTCGGTGGCGGCGGCAGCGACACATTGGTGCGCTTCGGTGCGCTCCTCGACATCGTCAACGGACTCACCGCCATCGGGACCGCGGTCGCGCTCTACTCAGTCGTGAAGCGCCAGCACGAGGGCCTGGCGATCGGCTTCGTGAGCTCCCGCCTGTTCGAGGCGGCGACCCTATTCATCGGCATCGTGTGCGTGTTCGCGATCGTGACCCTGCGCCAGACCGGCGCCGCCGCAGCCGATGCGCCGACCCTGGTCACGATCCAGCGCTCGCTTCTCGCCGTCCGTGACTGGTCCTTCGTGCTGGGGACCGGCGTCCCTGCCCTCAACGCCTTCCTGCTCGGCTGGCTGATGTACCGATCCCGGCTCGTCCCGCGCGCGATCCCGGTGCTCGGCCTCATCGGAGCGCCGTTGTTCACCTCCTGGATCATCGGCTACATCTTCGGGATCACCGAGGGCGGCAGCGCCTGGCACGCCATCGGCGTCGCCCCGATCTTCTTCTGGGAGCTGTCGCTCGGGCTGTGGATGACGTTCAAGGGCTTCCGCAAGGACGCCCCGCTGATGCTCGAGGCCGCCGCCGAAGCGGCGAGCCCCGACGGGTCCGCGACCGTCACCCGCTCGTCGATCGGCGTGGCTTCAAAGGCGGGCGCGGCGTGACCCGCGTTCGCAGGCAGATCACGCCTTCGAGAGGGGCGAGCGCTGCCGGACGACCCGCGGGATCGTGCGTTGTCCGACGTGCCCATCCGGCCTCGCGATAACGACGTCGGGGTGCGCTTCCTGGATCGCTGCCAGGAACTGGCGCACCCCGACGATTCCGTCGTAGCGGACGTCGTCGAGGTAGAACGTCGGCGTCCCCCGGGCACCGCTGCGCAGGCCGCTCTCGAAGTCCTCCCGGACCCTGCCCGCGTGGGAGTGCGAAGCCAGCTCACCCCGGACCCGGGCCGCGTCAAGGTCGAGATCCGCCGCGTACTGGACCAGCTGGTCATCGTCGAGCGCCTCCTGGTGCTCGAAGAGGACGGCGTGCATCTCGAAGAACCGTCCCTGGGCGGCCGCCGCCTCGGCGGCTTCGGCGGCGTGCTGCGCGTGGGGGTGCAGTTTCGCGAGCGGGAAGTGGCGGAAGGCGTAGCGGAGCTGGTCGCCCATGAGCCCGTGGAGCTCCTGCACGATCGGCACGGCTGCGCGGCAATACGGACACTCGTAATCGCCGTACTCGACCAGTGTCACCGGTGCCGTTTCCGGCCCCCGGACGTGGTCGCGCTCCCCCACCGGCAGTCCGAGCCGCGCGACGCCACGATCAGGCATGGATTGCCTCCTGATAACCGTGTCCCGTCGGGCGTCTCTGCGAATACACGTCCGACGCCCCCGATGCCCTGGTCAATCTCATTGGTCCTCCCTGTCTCATTGGTCCTCCCTCTCTCATTGGTCCTCTCTCGTGCCCGCAGCCAGGTCGTGCCGCGACTCCGCGAGGAGCCCAACGACGGCGACTGCGAGCAGGACAAGAGCGTACGCGGTCACGGCTGGCGTCAGGCCAATGCGATCCGCCGCCTGTCCTGCGATGACCACCGGAATTCCGAAGGCGAGATAGCCGACCACGAACACGGCTGCATACAGCCCGGCCCTTTCGTCTGGTCGAACTCGAAGCCCCATGGACCGAGCAGGCCCGGAGAAAGCGGCTCCGAAGCCGACTCCGCCAATCGCTCCGCCGAGCCAGAGCAGCCCAATGCTGTGTCCGACGACGCCAAGGAGAACAAGCGCCGTTCCACCGACCAGGAAGCGCGCCCCAAGCGTTGTGGTCGTTCGGGGATCGACTCGCCCGAAGGCGAGAGCCGCAACCGCGGCCGCCCCCGGTTCGATGAATGCCGTCGCACCGTTCAGAAGGC
>DATHGS010000146.1:0-3085 GCA_035490155.1 Candidatus Methylomirabilota bacterium
GTGGCTGATGCGCGCGACAAGCGCCCCGATGGTCATCGCGCGGCGTCTGCCACTCGACTCGGCCTCCGCCGCCGTGAGCCGCCGGCTGCCGTCGGCCAGGTCGGCTGTCGGGCGGGTGCCCGCCGACCTCGCGAGCATCGGAAGCACGCGATGGGCGGCCGCCCTCGCCTTCGCCCGGCTGCTTGTCGCACGCCTGGCGCGGGCGGTCGTGCTGGTGGTCGCCACCGTCGCGCGAGTGTCGGTCACGGCCGTTCGCAGGGTGGCCGCGGTGGGCAGGCGGAGACTCGTTAGCGGGACGGAGACAGCCGAAACTGGCCGTGCGGATGTCCGTGGCGGACGGGCGGCTGCCACTCGGACGCCGGCAACAGAGCAGGGCCCGTCGTGGCCGACACCGACCGGGGGCGAGGCGCAAGCGGCTCCGGATCCGTTCGTGTCAGTGCGTGCGCCCAGGCCGGGCCCGAATCTGTCCGGCCGAGGTGGCGACTCGTCGACGGGCGGTCGCGGCTGGTTCGACGTGTTGGAGGACGAAGGGCCGACGCACGAGTGCCGGAGGTGCCACCGGCAGGTACCCGACAGCGCTCGGTTCTGTCGGAGCTGCGGCCATCTTCAGGCGTAGGACTCACGCGATCGCCCCTGCGATGGGTCGCCATACAAGTGCCTCGACTCCGTATCAGCGGGCTCGCGCCTCCCGAACGGCCCTTGCGATTGCGGCCTGCCTCGTCACGCTCGTCGGGGCAAGCCCCGTGCCGTCCTCCTCGCCTTCACTTGTGGCGTCGCCGCCGCCGAGCGCCACGCCGGGTGTGTCGCCGGCGCCCACGGCCGCTGGCCGGCCGCTCGTCTTCGCCTATTACTACATCTGGTACGCGCCGACCAGCTGGCGGCGAGCCAAGATCGACCTGCCTCAGCTCGGCAGCTATGACAGCCGAGATCGGGCCGTGGTCGCCCAGCACATCGCCGAGGCGCACGCCGCCGGCATCGATGGGTTGATCGTCAGCTGGAAGCACGAGCAACGGCTCGATGACGCGCTGAGCGTGCTCGTCGACGAAGCCACCAAGGCGGGCATGAAGCTCATTCTTCTCTACCAGGGGCTCGACTTCGACCGGCTGCCGCTGGACGACGCCGTCGTTGCCGGCGACCTCACCTGGTTCCTCGATAACTACTCGCAGGCCGCGCCGTTCGATGTCTTCGGCAAGCCCATGATCGTTTGGTCGGGGACCTGGGGCTACAAGGACAGCCAGATCGAGCGGGTTCGAACGGCGATCGGGGCGCCCGAGCGGGCGTTGCTGCTCGGTTCGGAACGGTCGGCCGATGCTTACGCGTCGCGCGCCCAGCTCTTCGACGGCGACGCCTACTACTGGTCGTCACCCGATCCCCTCACAACGCCTCGCTACCTTCGAAGGCTGGACGAACTCGCCGCCGCGGTTCGCGCGGATTCCGGTCGCTGGATCGCTCCCGCGGCGCCGGGCTTCGATGGCCGGCTGATCGGTGGAACGAGCGTCGTGCCGCGGCGCGACGGCGCGACCTATCGAGCCGCGTGGGCCGGCGCCCTTGGGACGAATCCCGACATCCTGGGAATCATCAGCTGGAACGAGTTCAGCGAGAACTCGCACATCGAGCCGAGCAAGACCTACGGCGATGAGTACCTCAAGCTGACGGGTGAGTTGATTGCGGGTCTTCCGTCGGGAGGCTCCAGCGCGTCGCCCAGCGCGAGCCCCGCCGGCTCTCTGCCACCGTCATCGATTCCACCCTTTGAAGTGCCCTTTCCCGCCGATCCCGTACCCGCACCGCGCGATACGAACCTCTCGGGCCTCGTCGTTGGCGGTGCGATCCTCGTGGCACTCGTTCTCGTCGGCCGGATCCTGCGGCGACGCTCGGTCCCGTGACGCAGCTGGTTCGCCGCAGACTCGTCGGGGGGATCCTCGTCGTAGCCCTCGCGATCGTGATCGCGGGCTGGGCCCTACCGACGTTCGCCGGACGTGCCTTCGTCGAGGTTACGGCACGGATCGTTCCGGTCGCGTCGAATTCGGTCAACGGGCCATCGATCGTCCTGCCCGATGGATCGAGCGTCGACTCCGGCCGCCTGCAGATCGACATCGAGATCACCAACCGCTACCCCCTGCCGGTCTTGATCGACTTTCACGGGTCCGCCTTTCGCGCGACGTTGACCAATCCCGATACCCGCGGCGCCGCTCCCATCTGGCACATGTCGGTCGAAGACCCGACCCTCGAACAGGCCGACGAGTCGCCGAGCGGTGACCTGTCGAGGGTCGTCCTCATCTCGCCCGGGACGAGCAGGTTGTCGACGGGGACGTCGGGGATGACGCTCGACCTGGCCGCGATCCCGCCCGTCGCTCCCGGACGGTATTCGCTGCGGGTCACCGCGTACGGCATCGCCGGCTCGCCGCAGCCGCTGGCGATCGTTGCCGCCGGCGCTGGCACGGGAATTCTTCCGGTGCCGAAACGCACCACTTTTGTCCCAGGGAACGGCATCTGAGGGCCGCTTGGAGCGGGTACGGACGGGTCTGGTTAATACGAACGATGCACTCCGGCAAAGCCAGCTGGTACCATACCGTCATTGATCGGGCGCCCCGAACATCCTAGGTTGTTCCCCAGCGGCCCAGGACGCGACCTGATCTCTTCTCAGCTCACATCCATGCCGCCGCCGGCCGGCCTGTTGCCTGCGCTCGGCATCGATCAAGGCAAACCCGGTGTGAGCCGGGGACGCAAAGCCACGGGACTGGCGCACCCACTGCGCCCAGTCAGCCGGGTTACCGACGCTGCGGCTCGTTCAGGGTGAGTCAGGATCGCCGGAGACCCCCCAAGGAGGTCTCGCTTTATGCGGATCAAGTCCATCTTCACCCACTCAGCCCAGGCCATCGCCGAGGGCGCCCTCATCTCGCTGCTGGTCGTCGGCCTCATTGCGGGTACCGCGTTCGCCGCCAAGCCCGCGGCCGGCACCGGCGGCCACAAGGGCGGCGGCGGAGGCGGCACGACCACCGCCGCGTGTTCCGCAAATCCGAATCCCGTGTCAATCGCAACGGGCGGCCAGTACGAGCTCTCCGGCTGGGGGCTGAAGGTCGACGAG
>DATHGS010000147.1:0-2010 GCA_035490155.1 Candidatus Methylomirabilota bacterium
ATCACGATCGAGCTGGATGGTTCGATCGAGGACCGCGGCGACCAGCTCCGGGCGGCGGCCGCGGAGACTGAGGCGGCGATGGCCTCCGGCGCGGATGTGATCTACCAGGCGACCTTTTTCGATGGAACGTGGCGCGGCCACGCGGACTTCCTGTTGCGAGTGGATGACGCGTCGAAGCCGTCTCGATTCGGGCCGTATCACTACGAGGTCGCCGATACGAAGCTGGCGCGCCACGTCAAGGCCAGCGCCGTGCTCCAGATCTGTACGTACATCGACCTGCTCGAGGCCATCCAGGGCGTCAGACCGGAGTGGATGCACGTGGCTCTCGGTGGGAGCGCACGCGCCGTCGAGCGCCTCCGGGTCGACGACTACATGGCCTACTACCGATCGGCGCGCGATCGCTTCCTCCGAACGATGACCGACGAGGTCGCCGCGGCCTATCCACCAACCGACACCTACCCCGAGCCGGTCGAACACTGCGATGTTTGTCGCTGGGCCGCGGAATGCGTCGCCCGCCGACGCGCGGATGACCACCTGAGCCTCGTCGCAGGAATATCGGCCCGCCAGCGCCGGGCCCTGAGCGGCCGCGGTACGACGACGCTGGCCGACCTCGGGCGCCTTGAGCTGCCGATCGATCCACCACTCGAAGGCACAAGCGCCGGCGCCCTCGCGCGCGTCCGCGAACAGGCCCGCATCCAGCTCGAGGGTCGCCTCGAGCGCCGCCCGAAGTACGAGCTGCTGCTGCCGGGACCCGGAGCGCCGGTGGACCCGGAGCGGGGCCTCGCGTCACTCCCGCCGCCATCGAATAACGACCTGTTCCTCGATCTCGAGGGAGATCCGTATGCGTTCGATGACGGGCTCGACTACCTGTTCGGCGTGCTCGAGGCGAACGGCACGTTCCACGCCTTCTGGTCACGCGACGAGGACGGGGAATTCACGCTTGCGGCCGAACGGCAGGCATTCGAACGGCTGATGGATTTCATCGGCGCGCGGCTGGCCGCCGACCCGACCCTCCACGTCTACCACTACGCACCGTATGAGCCCACCGCGATGAAACGGCTGATGGGGCGCTATGGGACTCGCGAGGACGAGATCGACAGCCTCCTCCGTGGTGGGGTGCTCGTCGACCTCCTGCGGGCCGTGCGACAGTCGCTCCGCGCGTCGGTCGAGAGCTACTCGATCAAGAAGATGGAGCAGTTCTACGGGTTCGTCCGCGAGATCGACCTCCGGGATGCCGGTTCCAGCATCGTCGCCTTCGAACAATGGCTGGAGCTCGGCGAAGGGGAGCGGCCGGCCGCCGACCATCTCGACCGGATCGAGGCCTACAACCGCGATGACGTCGTCAGCACGCATCGTCTTCGCGACTGGCTCGAGGAGCTCCGGGGCGAATTGACGGGCCTGACCGGCCAGACAGTACCGAGACCGGTCCCTCGTATCGACACGATGCCTGCGGATCTGACGGAGGCCCAGGCCCGTGTCCAGGCCCTCGTGGAGCGACTCGCCGGACCCGACGTCGTCCCCGTCGACCCGGCCGATCGCACTCCCGAACAGCACGGCGGCTGGCTTCTCGCCCAGCTCCTCGGCTGGCATCGACGAGAGGACAAGTCGATGTGGTGGGACTTCCATCGGCTGATGGAGCTGACGCCGGAGCAGCTCGTGGAAGAAGACGCCGCGATCGGCCTGCTCGAACCCGTTGGCCCGCTCGACGAGCCGAAGAACGGCAAGCAGGCGTGGCGATACGCGTTCCCCGCACAGGACTTTGATCTCGGGCGCGGCGACGTCCACGATCCTGCCCAGAAGCAGGAACGCCCGAACGACAGCCCCTTCACATGGCAAGTCGGCGAAGGAGCGGTCGTCGATGTGGCGGGAGGAACCGTCGACTTCCGGCGGATCCTGGACAAGCCCCACCCGCGCGCAATCGTCCCACTCGACTGGGTCCGGACGGTCGACCTGCAGGCGTCGCTGATCGAGATCGGCGAGTGGGTTGCCGCCAACGGAATCGACGGCGAT
>DATHGS010000148.1:0-5494 GCA_035490155.1 Candidatus Methylomirabilota bacterium
CCTTCGTCGGGATGCAGCCACGGTGCAGGCATGTGCCGCCGATCTTGTCCTCGTCGACGAGGGCTACTTTCAGGCCGAGCTGGGCGGCCCGAAAGGCCGCCGCGTAACCGCCGGTGCCCGCGCCGAGCACGACGAGATCGAAGTCATTGGAAGAGCCGACGGCCATCAGTCAGGAAGCCTCAGGATCGCCGCAGGATCGCCGCGTCCCGGGCCCGAGCGGCGGCCGGGTGGGCGGGTGGGTCATCGAGTCGATGGTACGCGTGGCCGCCCGCAGCGGCAAATGATGGTATGAGCGCGCCGCGCCCTGTCCGGCACCGTGTCGGGCGCCCTGCCCCGACCGCCCCGTCAGCGTTTGCGCCATACGTTCTCCGGGGGAGCGTTATCCAGGGTCCGACGCGACGAGTTGGCTCGGATCGAGGGCGGAGTAGCTCGGAGAAGCTAATTAGTCCATGCGGAACGCGAAGTGCGAACCGGAATCGCGGGCCGCCGATGCTTACTGCTCTCCCGGGAAGCAATAGACAACGACGAGGCCCGAGGACACCGCGGCGCGTATGGGCGTTCAGGCGAATGCGCCGCCGGGCACCGGAGCGAGCGCACTCAAACGTGCGTGAGCGAGGAGCACAGGCGGCAACGCACGCCTGGGCGCCCAGGCGCGACAGCCGAGATTCCCGCCACAAAATGGAAGACCCGGGTCGGCTGACGGCCCGGGTCTGATCACGCTGGTCCGGCGAGCCGCACGCGGGCTCGCACCGAGAGGATGGGTTTAGTAGCTGGAACCGCCACGCTGGCTGCGGAAGCAGTCCGAGCAGTAGACGGGCTTGCCGCTGGTCGGGCGGAACGGGACCTGGGCCTCACGGCCACACGAAGAGCAGGTTGCCGCGAACATCTCGCGGGGACCGCGGTCTCGGCCGTAGCCGCCACCGCCGCCGCTGCTGTAACCACCGCCGCCGCCGCCCCCGCCGCCGGCGCTGTAGCCGCCGCCGGCGCTGTAGCCGCCGCCGTAGCTGCTGCCGCCGCCGTCCGCGCCCCGAGCAGCCTTGCGGCTGGCCCGACACGACGGACAACGCCGCGGCTCGGTGAACCCGCGCTGTGCGTAGAAGTCCTGCTCACTTGCGGTGAACACGAACTCCTGCGAACAGTCCGCGCAGGTAAGATTCTTGTCGTTGTACACGAAACGAAAACTCCTCTCGGTAGCCGCGCGATCCCTCTGGGTTTTCTCGCGTCAGCCGTGAGAGGAGTCCGAGTCGTCGTTGAGCTACGTCTATAGCTACGGACGCTTCCGCAGCATTAACGTGCGGGAGTCTACCCGCCTTTATGCACACTTGTACAGTGGGTAAATCGTCAGTCCGGAACGGGCCGCGTGCTCGGGACGACACGGGGCACGCCGAACTCCCGTCGCGCCATGGCGATGAAGAGATCGACCTCGCGGCGACGCCGCTCCGCATCCCATCCCAGCTCCGCCCCGAGGAGCTCCGCAACACGCGGGGCGATGCCAGCGGCGCGATCCTTCAACTCATGTACGAGGCGCATCCGACGGGCGAGAACGTCGTCGAGCGATAGCGCCAGCTCGTGACGAGCGGACCACGTCACCTCGGCCTCGAGATGGTCGTGGTCCGGGGCGATTGGGCGGAGCTGGTCGGACGCCGCACCGAGGGCGGCCACGTCCGGGGCGGCCGTCCCCTGCCGATCCACGAGTGATCTCGCGACGCTGAGGGCGAGACCGTGACGCGACGCCAGGTCCGCGGCCAGCCGATCGAGAACCGGGCGATCGGCGGCTCCGATCAGCCGCAGCGTCGCCGTTCGGCTCGGTCGACTCGGTCGGCTCGATGACGGTGAGGCCTCGCCGAGCCCGATGAGCGCCGCGTCGATCGTGTCGCGAGCCATGACCCGGTACGTCGTGAACTTGCCGCCACCGACCCGGACGAGACCGTTCGATTCACGGACGACGCGGTGTTCCCGTGAGGCGGTCACGGTCGAGCCGCCAGACGGGGCGATGAGCGGCCGAAGCCCGGCGTACGTCCCGACGACGTCGTCGCGCCCGAGGTCGACGTCGAGAACGCGGTTGACGGCGGTCAGGAGTTCGTCGACCTCGGTCGCGCCGGCAGTCGGTCGGTCGACCGGACCGTCATAGGGCGCATCGGTCGTGCCGATCAGCCAGTGGCCCGGCCACGGGACCAGGAAGACAACCTTGCCGGGAACCCGGATCGTCATTCCGACGCTGCTCGGGATCCGCTCGCGCCGGACGACGAGGTGAGCGCCGCGACTCGGCAGGATCCGGGTCGAGCCGTCGGAGAGCGGCGAGGTCGGGTCGGCCGCCCAGACACCCGTCGCGTCGATGACGGCCCGGGCTCGGACCTCGAGGGTGGCCGCGTTCTCGCTGGCGACGTCACGCACCCGTGCTCCGACGACCCGCCCGCCCTCCTCGATCAGGCCTTCGGCCTGGGCTCGGGTGACGACGATCGCCCCGGCCTCGCGAGCCGTCCGCGCGACGGCCAGCGTGTAGCGCGCGTCGTCCTCGACGGCGTCGTGGAAGACGAGCCCGCCGCGCAAATTCCTCGTCCTTATCGCCGGGCACCGCTCCAGCGTCTCCGCGACCGACAGATGGCGGTGCCAACCGCCGTCGCGACGGGCGCCGAGAATGTCGTAGAGGGTCATCCCCGCCTCGTAGAAGGCGCGAGTCGTGACCGGCCGGCCGATCAGTGGAAAGAGAAGCGGCTCGAGCCGGACGAGATGCGGTGCGAGGCGGATGATCCGGGCGCGTTCGGCGAGCGCCTCACGGACGAGCCCAAAGCGGAGCTGCTCGAGATAGCGGAGACCGCCGTGGATCAGCCGCGATGACCTCGACGAGGTCCCGACGGCGATGTCCTCGCGCTCGACTAGGGCGGCTCGCAGACCCCGCGACGTCGCGTCGAGAAGCGCGCCACAGCCGACGATCCCGCCCCCGACGATCAGCACGTCGAATTGCTCGGTCGCGAGGGCGTCGAGGTCCCGCCGGCGACGGTCGAGCGGAGCCTCCGTCGGCGTCATTCCCACCGCGGGAGCCTCCGTCATTCGCTGGGCGGACGCGGCCGGGCGATCCCCCACAGCAGTCCCGCCGTCCCGACGATGAGGACGATGATGAGGAGCGGGGACCGAAACACGACCTCCTGGAGTGCGTTCGGCAGGAAGCTCGTCGCGATCGCCGCGCCAAGGACGACCGCGACGCTCAGGCCGGCGACGAGGAGGACCTCGCGAAGGCCGACGGTGCGCTCAGCCACGGTCGGTCCGCTCAGCCACGGTCGTTCCGCTCAGCCACGATCCGCCTCCTGGGGAATGCCGATCGGGGCAACGAGGACCCTGCCGGCAAGCGCAGCGCCCATCTTCGTGCGGAGACCGGTCTTCGGGCGGTGGAACGTGATCGTCAGGTCGGCCCGAACCGCGGGGTCCGATGGCTGGCCGCTCGAGAGGTCGACGGCGGTCGGCGTATCGACGGCGAGGATCGGGACCATCGCCGCTCGCGCCTCGCGGATGAGTTCGACGGCACTCCGGATCGGTTCACGGAGCTCGCCGCGGACGCCCGTCCCGAGAAGTGCGTCGACCACGATGCTCGCCCGCTCGATGCCCTGACGAAGCACGGCCACGTCTCGGGCGGCCGGACAATGAACGATCGTCACGCCCTTTTCGCGGACGACCCGATCCCAGTTCCGCGCAGCATCCCGACCGCGCGGCCGGTTCTCCGTCGAGACGAAGACGAGGATCACCTGGGCACCGATCCGGGCGAGCCGGCGGGCCGCAACGAGGCCGTCGCCGCCGTTATTGCCGGGGCCGGCAAAGATGACGATGGGGCCGTGGCCCCAGCGGTCGGTGTCGATGGCAAGCGCACGCGCGGCGGCGGCCACCGCCGTTCCTGCCTGCTCCATCAATCGCTCGCCCGGGACGCCGAGGGCCTGGGCGCGCCGGTCGGCACCGACCATCGCCTCGCCGCTGATCGGGGAACGGGCGGCGGCCGCAGCCCAGCGGCCGCGCAGGGCGCGAAGGTCGAGCTCGAACAGCGTCGGGTCATCGGCAGGCAGCGGCGGGTTGACGGCCGGCGACGGCGTCGCGGGGCTCGACGAAGGGCTGGTCATGGCCGCCGAAGCGTAGCGCGTGGGGTGCCCGGGCGCCGACTCGACCTCACCGCTCCCCGCCCGGATCGGTCAGCCGAGCGGCAGGCGCGCCCGAACGGCCGAGTCGGGATCGAGCTCGACGAGGCCTTCGGCGCCGAGGAGCTCGAGAGCCCTAATGACCGCCACCCTGTCGTGGTCGCCGATCGGAGCATCGAGGTCTAGCCACTCCGAGCCATCGACTTCGCGCAGTCGATCGAGGATCCGGCCGCGGAGCCAGCGTGAGCTCGACCGGAATGGCACCGCTCGTTCGCCGATTCGGGTCGAGACTCGCGAGGGTGTGATCGCGACGGCCCGCAGGATCGCCTCGGCCGAGTAGCGGCACCACGGCCGAGCCGGGCACACCTCGCACGCCGGCCGAGTAGTCCGGCAGAACGTCGCGCCGACGTCCATCAGCGCGTGCGTCCAGTCGGCCGCCCGGTCCGCTGGGACGGAGGCGTCGGCAAGGCGCTGGAGCTCGGCCGCCGACAAGCTGTACGTGGCGCCGGCCATCGTCCGGCCGAGGACACGCCGAACGTTGGTGTCGACCGCGCCGACAGGCGCGCCAAACGCAATGGCCGCCACGGCCCGAGCGGTGTACGGCCCGATCCCCGGCAGTCGTTCGAGCGCCTCGATGTCCGAAGGCAACCGACCGCCGTGCTCGTCGACCACGACCCTGGCGGCCCGCCACAGGTTGAGCGCCCGCCGGTTGTAACCGAGACCGCGCCAGGCGCGAAGGACGTCAGCCGGCGTCGCGTCGGCCAGGCGTTCGAAGGTCGGAAAGACCGTGGTGAACTCGCGCCACGCCTCACCGACGCGGGCGATCTGCGTCTGTTGCGCCATCACCTCCGAGACGAGGACGAGGTACGGATCGGCGGTGCCCCGGAACGGCAGGCTTCGGCCGCTCGCGCCGTACCAGTCGAGGATCGCCGCCTGCAGCGGCGCCGGGACGATGGCCGGAGGCGGCGCCGGGACGACGGCCGGAGGCGGTGAAGGCTCCAGAAGAACCCTCAGATCTTGAGCATCACGTGCTTGACGACCGTGTAGTCCTCGATCGCGTACATCGACTGGTCCTTGCCGTAGCCCGACTCCTTGAACCCGCCGTGGGGCATCTCGGACACGAGCATGAAGTGGTCGTTGATCCAGACAGTCCCGAACTGGATGGCCTTGGCGACCCGCATTCCCAGGCCGGCGTCCTTCGTCCAGACGGATGCCGCCAGACCGAACCGGACGTCATTGGCCCAGGCGATCGCCTGATCCTCGTCGCTGAACCGCTGAACCGTGACGACCGGCCCGAACACCTCGTCCTGGACGATCTCGCTCTTCTGGTCCGGACCGGCGATGACCGTCGGCTCGTAGTAGGCGCCGGGTCG
>DATHGS010000149.1:0-2228 GCA_035490155.1 Candidatus Methylomirabilota bacterium
CGAGCCTTCGATCACTACATGGCCAACGGGTCCGACCACTGGTTCGCCCGCCAGTACCCCGAGGGCGCCGGCGGCCCGATCGCCTACTTCTGCGCCGAGTTCGGCTTCTACGAATCGCTCGGGATCTACTCGGGTGGTCTCGGCGTGCTCGCCGGCGACCACACGAAGACCACGTCCGACATGGCGCTTCCGTTCATCGGCGTGGGCCTGATGTATCGCAACGGCTACTTCCACCAGACGATCGACGCCGACGGCCACCAGGAGCACGCCTACCCGGACTTCGACCTGTCGCGCCTCCCGATCAGTCGCGCCCAGGGCCCCGACGGCGAGCCTTTGCAGGTCGCCGTCGAGCTGCCGGATCGTGACCTCCAGATCGCCGTGTGGTGCGCACAGGTCGGTCGGACCCCCGTTCTCCTGCTCGACACGGACATCCCGGAAAACGCCGACGCAGATCGTCCGATCACCCACATCCTGTACGTCCGCGGCCGGGAGATGCGCCTCCACCAGGAGCTCGTCCTCGGGGTCGGTGGCGTCCGGGCGATCAGGGCACTGGGGATCGAACCGTCCGTCTGGCACCTGAACGAGGGCCACTCAGCGTTCCTGCTCGCCGAGCGTGCGCGCGAGTACGTCGCCGCCGGCGCGACGCTCGATGAGGCCTGGAGCCGCGTCCGCGATGACAGCGTCTTCACGATCCACACTCCCGTGCCGGCCGGCAACGAGCGGTTCGCCGCCGAACTCGTCCGCCAGATTGCCGGCCCGCTGCTCGACGGCGACGGCCGACCGAAGACGGGCGGCGTGCCGGTCGACAGCGTCCTCGAGCTGGGCCTCGGGGTCGAGGGCGATCGGTCCCAGTTCGACATGACCGGCTTCTCGTTACGGCTGACGCGCGCCGCCAACGCCGTGAGCCAGCTTCACGCCATGACGGCCGAGGAGACCTGGCACGGCATCACCCCCCACAAGATCCGCGGGGTCACGAACGGCGTCCACATCCCGAGCTGGATGGGTCACGCCATGGGCGAGACGCTCAGTCGCCACCTCGGGGCGGACCTCGACGACCTCGACGCGGAGCGTCCGGGTGGTCGATTCTGGGATCGACTCGACCAGTTGCCGAGCGAGGAGCTGTGGGAGACCCACCAGCGCCAGAAGCTGGAGCTGGCGATCTTCGCCCGGCGCCGACTCCGCAACCAGTTCGCCCGACACGGCGAGGCGCCGGCGGTTCTCGAGGCACTCGAGGAGGCGCTCGACCCAGAGATCCTGACGATCGGTTTCGCCCGTCGCTTCGCCACGTACAAGCGATCCGGCCTCATCTTCACAGACGCCGACAGACTGGCCAAGCTGCTGTGGGACGAAAAGCGACCCGTCCAGATCATCTTTGCCGGCAAGGCCCACCCGGCGGACCGGCCCGGCCAGCAGGTGATCCAGGAGATCTTCTCCCTGTCGCGTTCGCAGCAGCTCCGCGGTCGGGTGTTCATTCTCGAGGACTACGACATGCGGATCGCCCGCTACCTCGTCGCGGGCGTCGACGTGTGGCTGAACACCCCGCGCCGTCCGCTCGAGGCGTCGGGCACGAGTGGCATGAAGGCAGCGGCCAACGGGGTGGTCAACGTCAGCGTCCTCGATGGCTGGTGGGATGAGGGCTGGACCGGCGACAACGGCTTCGCGATCGGTGGCCGGGAGATGAACCCGGACGAGGGTGCCCAGGACTGGTCCGACGCCCAGGATCTCTACCGGATCCTCGAGCAGGAGATCATCCCGCGCTACTACGACCGCGACGAGAACGGCCTGCCGGAAGCCTGGCTGGCGCTCATGCGCCGGTCGATGGCGTCGACGCTGTGGCGCTTCTCGACGACGCGGATGCTCCACGACTATGTCGAGCAGATGTATCTGCCGCCCGACCGAGTTGTCGCGCTCGCGGGCGTGGCGGTCGGGCCACCCACCGAGGTCGTCCCCGGCGAGGGCTGAGCCTCCCTGCGGCCGTACGCGGCCGCGCCGCGGAGCCGCTGGCGTGGGTTCAGAAATGGGCCGGCCGGGCGATAGTCCGAAATCGTACGCCGCGCGAACTCACCATGATCGAAGCCCGATTGTCCGAAATCGGAATCCGATCTCGGACGAACTGGGTCGAGGAGAACTGAATTCCGGCGACGTACGATTTCGGACGATCAGGGCGGGCTTGGACGATTCGAGGCCTCAGTCGTCGACCAGGATCAGCGCCGATTGCGACGGCAAGG
>DATHGS010000150.1:0-2033 GCA_035490155.1 Candidatus Methylomirabilota bacterium
CGAGACCGGGGTCAGATCGCGGACGAGGACATGGTCGATCGCCGCATCGCCGCATGACAGCCGCCGCTCGTCGACCGGTGCGACTCCAACTGCGAGAAAGGCATCGATCAGCGATTCGCGCAGTGGCGCTAGCTCGCCGGCGTGGATCGGGGCGTTGAGGTCGCCCAGGAGGACGAGCGGCCCATCAAGCGTGGTGACGGACTCGCCGATCGCCTCAGCCTGCCGGCGGCGCTGGGTCGAGCCGATGTACGTCAGGTGCGTCGAGAGGACGTTGATCGGCCCAGAGCCGTCATCGATGGCGCAGACGAGCGCGCAGCGCCCTTCCCGCATCCCGGGCTCCACGTCGCGATACCTGACCCCCGCGAGCTCTCGGCCGGAGCCATCCGGCTCGACGAGGTCGTCGTCGGCGGGTACGGGCAACGCCAGGGTCCGTGACGACAGGATGCGGTGACGGCTGAGGATCGCGTTGCCCCACATGTACGCCCCGACGGCTGCTGCCGTCTCCGGCTCGATCACCGGCAGGTGGTGGACCGCGGCGTAGCGCGACTCGAGCCCGAGAGCGCGGCGCAGCTCGCCGGCCATGTCCGTCGTGACGCCGTCGACGGTCATGAGCGGGACTTCCTGGAGCGCGACGATGTCCGGCTCGAAGCCCGCGACGATGTCGCCGATCCGCTCCAGCGTGACCCGATCGACGTGCCGCCACCAGGCCGGGGGAAACGGACCCGGCCCGATCGCGGCACGAATGTTGTACGAGACGACCGTCAGGTGGTCGCCCCCGGATGGCGCTGGCCCGGCTATTTCACCGATCCGGCGAGCAGGCCCTGGACGAAGTAGCGCTGGAGGCTGAAGAAGACGAGGAGCGGGACGACCATCAGCAGGAACGCCCCCGCGGCAAGGAGGTGCCACTCCGTGCCGTACTGGCTGAGCAGGCTCTGGATCGCCAGCGTCATCGGGTAGTTCGTGTTCTTCTGGACGAACACGAGGGCCATGAGGAGGTCGTTCCAGACCCACAGGAACTGGAAGATCCCGTAGGCTGCAATCGCCGGCACAGACAGGGGCACGACGATGGTCCGGAAGATCCCGATGTCCGAGGAGCCGTCGATCCGGGCCGCCTCGATCAGGTCACGCGGCAGCGTGATGAAGAAGTTCCGCAGCAGGAAGATCCCGAACGGCAGGGCGAAGGCCGTGTGGACCAGCCAGATGGCGATGTAGCCCTGCGTCCAGCCCAACGGCTTGAAGAGGTTGAGCACCGGAATGAACGCGACCTGGGCCGGGACCATGAGGAGCGCCACGACGATCAGGAACAGGCCATCGCGGAACGGGAACTTGACCCACGAGAACGCGTAAGCGGCCATCGACGCGATCGTCAGCGGCAGGAGGGTCGACGGGATCGAGATGATCAAGTTGTTGATGAACGCCTGGAGCATGCCCTGGGCGCCCAGGACCGCGGAATAGTTCTCCGCCGTGAAGCGCAGGGTGGATAACGTCTCCCACCAGCCGGTGGCCTGGATGTCCGACCGCGGCCGGAAAGAGGTCACGAGCAGGCCGATCGTGGGAGCCAGCCAGACCAGGCCGATGATCGCGAGGGCGATGTGGATGGGCGTCCGGTTGAGGGCCTTGACGATGCGACCAGCGAGCGTCCGCGGATGCTCCTGGATCGCCGGTCCGGCAAGGGCGTTGTGCTGTGTCATACGACGGCCGCCTGTCGGAATCTACGGATGTTGAAGATCATCACGGGGATCAACACGATGAGCATCACCAATGCTACGGCGGCTGCCTTGCCGAACTGGCCCGACGAAAGGCCGTCCTGGTAGAAGGTGAAGGCGATGACGCGGCTGGACGTGCCAGGACCGCCGTTGGTCATCACGTAGATCAGGTCGAACAGCTTCACGACATTGACGATGAGGGTCACGGCCAATACCGACAATGGCAGGCTGACCATCGGCAGGATGATCCGGAAGAAGATCTGCCGTTCGTTGGCGCCGTCGGTCCGGGCCGCCTCGATGATCTCGGTCGGGATGCCCTTCAGGGCC
>DATHGS010000151.1:0-3304 GCA_035490155.1 Candidatus Methylomirabilota bacterium
ATCTGGGCGGCGCCGTACAGCCCGAAGGCCTCGCCGCGCCGTTCCGGCGGGGTCGCGTCCGTGATGTAGCCGCGGGCCGCCGGGTCGTAGATCGCGGTCGACAGGCCCTGGAGGCCGCGCAGGGCGATGAAGAGGCCCGGCCCGACAAGGACGAGGGGCAGGAACTGGAAGATCCCCGCCCCGACGTTACCGATGACCATCAACGGAACCCGGCGGGTGCGATCGGCCAGCCAACCGAAGATCGGCTCGCCGACGAGGCGGGCCGCCGGCCAGGCGGCGACGACGACGCCAAGCGTCCGGAAATCGACGCCGTGCTCGGTGAAGTAGAGGGGCATGACAGGCAGGAGCGCACCGAAACCGAGCCAGACGACGAACTCCGCGATGAGCAGCGGCAGGATCGGCGACCAGGTCGACAGCCATGCTCGGACGCGGCGGGTCGCGCGGTTCGATGGTGTCGTGGGCTCGAGCATCGGAGGCGCCATCGTAGGCGCGACGGCATCGAGACGGATGCGACGTATCATCGCGCGGTGCCGACGACTGCCGTTACGAAGTCAACAATTACCAAGACACCCATCCCGGCGGCGTGATGGGTCCTATCGGGCTTCATGGGGGCGGTGAGTACCTGCCCGGCGATGAGCGCTTCATAGACGCGCTGCTGGAGTCGGCCGTCCTGGTCGCGGCGGCTCGAGCCGAGTTGATAGCGGCAGGCCACCGAGCCGATGGCACGGCTGCCGTTGCGTCGGAGCCTCATGTCCACGTCGTCATCCTGCCGACAGCCGCAGCGCGCGGCCGAGCGGATCGTGCCGGAGCAACGGGAGCCGCCGCGTTCGAGCGTCGGGCGGCCGCGATCGGCGTCACGGCTCGCGTCGAGGTGGCGCTCGTCGTCGACGGCGACTCCGCCGGCGATCCGGCGTTTGCCGCGCTCCTCGCGGGTGCTGACCTCATTCATCTTTCTGGCGGCGATCCGGACATCGTGCCCGGCCTCCTCGATGGGTCCGCGGCAGGCCAGGCACTCCGGGCGGCATGGGCGCGAGGTGCCGTCATCGGCGGAGCAAGCGCGGGGGCGATGATCCTCGCCGAATGGTCGTGGACGCCGCAGGGCGGAATCCCCGGCCTCGGGTTCGTGCACGGCCTGGCGGTCGTCCCCCACTACGACGAGATCCGCCGACTCGCCTGGCAGGCCCGCCTCGACATCGTGGCGCCTCCCGGTCTCGGCTACCTCGGGCTCGACGAACGCACGGGCGTCATCTCCGGCGATGGCGGCTGGCAGGTCGCCGGCGAAGGGGCGGCCTACTGGTTCGCGCCCGGCTCGTCCGCCCCGGTGGTCGGCCGCGACGGGGAGTGGCTGGCCCTTCCCGCCTGACGATTGGCGGACGCTGCGAGGCTGGGCCTTCGACGAGGCTGCTCGTCAGCCCGGTTTGTCCTCGTGTTCATCGAGGCTGGCGATCTCCGCCCGCGTCCGTTCGAGCGTCACGCCGACCGATTCGAGCACCCCGGCGGCCAATCCTGCGTCCTCGCGCACCAGGCCGAGGAGGAGGTGCTCAGTGCCGATGTAGTGGTGGTCGAGCCGGCGCGCTTCATCGATGGCGAGCTCGATCACTCGCTTCGCCTGGGGCGTCAGGCCGACCTCACCGACGACCGGTCGAACGCCACGGCCGATGAGGAACTCGACCGCCGTCCGGACCTTCGCGAGCTCGACGCCCATGGTTTCGAGGACCCGCGCGGCCGTGCCGTCGCCCTCGCGCACGAGTCCGAGCAGGATGTGCTCGGTGTCGATGTAGTTGTGGTCGAAGCGCTGCGCCTCGTCCTGGGCGTAGGTCAGCACCTTGCGCGCCCGATCGGTGAACTTGCCGAAGCCTTCCATGCCACCCGAGTCCGATGGCGAGCGTTCACCGAACTCGTGAGCCATCGGTCGATTTGTGAACGTCGAAGACGCCGGCCACGGGCCCGCGGGATCGGCACGGAAGGCTCGTCGCATCCGCCACGCGATGAGTCTCGCGAGCACGAGCGGGAGAACTCCAACGGCGACGCCTACCGCCAACGCGGTCCAGAGGTCGGCAAACGTCACTCCGGATCGGCCTTCGATTGCAGCACGGAGAGCGAGGATCACGAGAGTGACCACGCCGCCGACAAGGCCCTGGATGAGACCGGACAGCGACCACATGGCGTTCATCGAGGCAGTCTACGAGTCGGCCGCAGTGCCAAGCGGGATTGACGCGGGTGCGTGAGCTCGCGACAACCGACTACTTCCTACCGACTTTCGCGTGGCGCACACAAGCGACCGGGGCTCACTCGCGTCGCGCATGCTCCTGACGAGAAACTGGTCTGCCTGGCCGGTTGTGTTCGCGTGGCGAAAGTTGGGAGAGCTCGCTCGGGCTAGCGGACCCGCCGGGACGTCGGCGCGAGTCGCCGCCGCTCAGCCCGTCGCCTGGAGTCCGGCCGCGATCCCGTTGACCGTCAGCTGGACGAGGCGGAGGAGTCGGACGCGCTCCGGATCGGTCGGCTCGCAGGCGCGGAGGCGGGCCAGCAGCATCACCTGGAGGGCCGACAGCGAGTCGACGTACGGGTCGCGCAGGCCGATCCGCCGCCGTAGCTCGGGTTCGTCCTCGAGCAACTGGTCGCGACCGGTCAACCGGGCGAGCCAGGCGACTGTCCGGCGATGCTCGGCCTCGATCGTCGCCCAGCGGCGGGCATGGTCGTCGCCCGGCGCGAGAGCGGCGTACTGCCGGGCGACGCCGATGTCGGCGCGGGCGAGGACGAGCTCGGCGTTGTCGACGAGGCTGGCCAGGAACGGCCACGACCGATACAGCCGGGTGAGCTCGCGCAGGCCGGCCTCACCGCGACGTTGCCCGTACGCCTCGAGCGCCGAGCCCAGACCGAACCAGCCTGGCAGATCGATCCGGGCCTGGGCCCAGGCGAAGACCCACGGAATCGCCCGCAGGTCGGCGATCCGCGGCGGAGGCTCGGCCGCGGAGCGGCCGCTGGATCGGCCACGGGCGGCAGGCCGCGAGCCGAGGCGGAGCGTCGCGATCTCGTCGATCGGGGTGACCAGCCGGAAGAAGTCGACAAAGCCCGGGTCGTCGACGAGTGTTCGGTAGGCGTCTCGCGAGGTGGCGGCAAGCTCGTCGAGGATCGGACCGCCGCTTGCCTCGGCCGCCTCGAGCGCCGCGGCGTGATCGGCCGTGGAGGCCCGAATGACGGCCGCGGTCAGTCGGTCGAGATGGCGAACGGCGATCCCTGGATCGGCGTAGTTCTCGGCGATCACCTCGCCCTGCTCGGTCAGCTTGAGCCGCCCGTCGAGCGC
>DATHGS010000152.1:0-2675 GCA_035490155.1 Candidatus Methylomirabilota bacterium
CCTCGCTGGTCATCCCGCCGACCGCCTCCTGCGACCGATCGACCGGGCGGTCCTCGGCGAGGCCGTCAGCAAGGGTCACGGACGGCGTGCGTTCATCCGGGTCATCGCCCAACGGGATGACGCAGGCTCACCGATCCGCGACGATCGTGGCCGGGTCCACGTTCGACTCGCCGGCGCAGCGAGCGGCCAGGGCAGCCACGTGCTTTCGGCCCTGGCCGTCGCCGACGCGCTGGCGGTCATCCCTGAGGCCGATGATGAGCTGCCCGCGGGGGCCGACGTCGAGCTCTGGTGGCTCGACCGCGACTGAGACGGAGGACCGATGCCCCAGAACCTGCCACCGCGGACCGAGCGCCGCCGGCTGACCCACGTCGATCGAAGCGGGCGGCCGCGGATGGTCGACGTGTCGGCCAAGCCGATCACCGCCCGGCGCGCGGTCGCCGAGGCGCTCGTCGCCGTGTCGGCCGAGACGATGAGCCTGGTCATCGACGGCGGCGGGCCGAAGGGCGACGTCCTCGGCGTCGCTGAGCTGGCTGGTGTCATGGGCGGCAAGCGGACGAGCGAGCTGATCCCGCTGTGCCATCCGCTCGCGTTGACCGACCTTGTCGTCGCGGTGACCCCGGATCGCGCAGCCGGCGTCCTCCGAATCCGCGCCGAGGCGGCGACGACCGGTCCGACCGGTGTCGAGATGGAGGCCCTGACGGCGGCATCCGTCGCCGCGCTGACGATCTATGACATGGTCAAGGGCGTCGAGCGCGGAGTCGAGATCCGCTCGATCCAGCTCATCTCGAAGTCCGGCGGGCGGAGCGGCGACTGGCACCGCCCGAGCGATGCGGACGGCGAGGGCCCGGCGCCGCGGCACCGTCCGGGGGAGCGGGCAGCCGGGCGAATCGTCAACAAGCGGCGGGGCCCGGGGTGACCGGTCAAGGCTCAGCGGATGGTGGCCGCCGCGGGGAGGAAGTGCCTTCGTCCGACGCGGGTTCGAGCGTCCGGCGGAGCGCCTTCGTCCTGACGGCCAGCGACCGGGGCGCCGCGGGCGACCGCGAGGATTCCGCGGGGTCACTGGTCGAGGACCGCCTCACGGGTCTCGGATTCGCCGTGGAGCGGGCCGTCGTCCCCGACGAGCAGCCCGGGATCGAAGCCGCCATTCGCGAAGCGGCGGTTCGTCATCTACTCGTCGTGACGACGGGCGGGACCGGATTGACGCCCCGCGACGTGACGCCCCAGGCGACGCTCGCGGTGGTCGACTACGCGGTTCCCGGGCTGGCCGAGGCGATGCGGGCGGAGGGTCGTCAGCACACGCCGATGGCCGACCTGAGCCGGGCGGTCGTGGGGGTTCGCGGGCGGACGCTCATCGTCAACCTGCCCGGCAGCCCGCGCGGGGCGATCGAATCGTTGAACGCGATCATTCCGGTCCTCGACCACGCGCTCGAGACGCTGGCCGGCCCGTTCGACCACGGATCCTCGTCGCCCGAGGCGGGGGCAGACGGGCCGGTGCCGGCGGCCGCGACGGCGATACCGCCTTCGCAGCCCCTGCCGACCCCAACGGATCCGGTCCCGGGCGATCCACGCGTCGTTGCCGAGCCCGACGAGCACGAGTGATGTTCCCGGTCTTTGCCGACGTCCCCGCCTATCCCGTCGTCTTCGTGGTGTTCTGGGGCGCGGCCATCGTGTTCGCCCTTGCCATGGCGCGGCACCTGCGCGTATTCGCTGCGACTCGCCCTGCGGTCGAGCAACCGCGGCCCTTCGGAGCGATCGGGGCGCGCTTCGCCGGTCTCGTCGAGTACGCCCTCGTCCAGCGCAAGATGTTCAAGGATCCGCGGGCCGGGCTGATGCACGCCGGGATCTTCTGGGGCTTCGTCCTGTTGACGATCGGGACGGCCAACGTCGTGACCGGCGGGATCATCGAGACGATTCTCTCGGCGCCGCTCGGCGGGGCGATCTGGGCGGCGATCAGCGCGATGCAGAACGTGGTCGCGGTGATCGTCCTTGTGTCGATCGCCTGGGCGTTCGAGCGCCGGCTCATCTCGCGCCCGAAGCGCCTCACGTACAACCGCGACGCGCTGGTCATCCTGGCGATGATCGGCGGCGTCGTGGCGACAGAGCTCTTCGCCGAGGTTTTCGAATTCGCCCGGTTCGGCGACCAGCCGGGGGCGTTCGTGTCGGCCGCCCTCGCCGGACCGCTTCGGGCGTCCGTCGGCGCCGCCGGGCTCGAGCTCGGCTTCGCCGTTCTGTGGTGGGCCCACATCGTCCTCGTCGCCGCGTTTCTCGTGTACCTGCCGTTCAGCAAGCACCTCCACATCGCGACGTCGTTTCCGAACATCTGGTATCGCAAGCTCCGGCCGCGCGGCGAGCTGCCGGCGATGGACCTCGAGGACGAGACCGCGACGTTCGGGCTGCGGACGCTCCAGGACCTCGGCTGGAAGGACCTCCTCGACGGCTTCACGTGCACGGAATGCGGCCGATGCCAGGAGGCGTGCCCGGCCTGGAACACCGGCAAGCCGCTCAACCCCAAGACATTCATCATGGGCATCCGGGACATGTCGGTCGAGGCGGAGCACGGGCTGAACCTCATTCCAAACAGCCCGATCGTCCGCGAGACGTACGGCCTGGATGACGCGGCTCCCCGGCCAGCCCTGATGGCCGCCCCGATCGTCGACACCGCGATCCCGTACGAC
>DATHGS010000153.1:0-2012 GCA_035490155.1 Candidatus Methylomirabilota bacterium
GTGCGTCGTCGGTAGCGGCGTCGGCGCGGTCCTGGTCAACCATCGATACCCAATCCTCCGGTCGCGCGATCCTGTCCAGCCCAGCCTACCGCGAGTGGGTCGCCAGCGCGACCACGATCTGGGCGCCAGGGCCCGGGGACCACCCACGCTCGCGAGACGGGACCATTGACTCGACCGAGTATCCTGCGCCGAGAGAATTTGCCTACGACCGTCACCGTCGCGCTCCCCGCGCCCGTCACAGCGAGGATCATGGACCCCCAGCGCCGCCACCTCTACACCCAGCCCCGACGTCGGCCTGCCCGAGGGAGGCGCCTGGCCATCGTCGCCCTGGTCGCCTTCGCTGTCACCGTCGGCGTCGGGCTGGCCGCGCTCACGAGCCTGGGCAGGCCGTCTGTGGCAGCCTCGCTCGATCCCGGCCAGGTCGCGGCAAGGGGCAGCCCGTCGTTCGTCCCGCCTTCACAGCCCGCCCCGCCCAGTAAGACCCCGAGCGCAACGCCGGTCGCGAGCTCAGCACCCTCATCGAGCGCCACCCCATCGCCGACGCCGGTCCCCACGCCGAATCTCGTCCCCGCCCCGCTCGACGGCGTCCTCGTCACGCCGAAGGCCGCCGCCCAGCACCCGATAGCGGTGATGGTCGACGACCTCTCCCCGGCCCGGCCACAGTCGGGCTTCAACTCCGCGTCGGTCGTGTGGCAGGCGCCGGCCGAAGGCGGGATCCCGCGCTACATGCTCGTCTTCCAGGAGACGATCCCGAAGCTCGTCGGCCCGGTCCGCAGCGCTCGCTACTACTACATCGCCTGGGCCGCGGAGCTGCGCGCCGTCTACGCCCACGCCGGTGGTTCGCCGCAGGCGCTCCAGACGCTCCGCGTGAAGGGCAACGGCCAGCTCGTCTACAACGCCGACGAATTCCGCTGGGGCAACTCGTTCTGGCGGGTCACCAACCGCATCCCGCCGCACAACCTGTACACGGACGGCCGCCACCTGCGAGGGATCGCCCGGAGCGTTGGAGCAAAGGACCAGGCGATCGCCGCGCCGTGGTCATTCGCGCCCGATCTGGCTCGGTCGCTCCGACCGCGCGGCGGCCGGATCGACATGGGCTACCTGGCCAATCACATCCGCTACGACTACGACTGGCGGACGAACACCTACCTGCGCTCGGTGACCGGGTCGAAGGGCCAGGTCGATGCCGCGACAGGCACGCGCGTCGCTCCCAAAAACGTCGTCGTGATGCTGATGAAGTTCGGGCCGCTCGGCAGCGGCTACAACCACGGCCGTCTCGAGGCCCAGGTCGTCGGGAAGGGCACCGCGTGGATCGCCACGAACGGGACGACGGTCAAGGGCACGTGGCGGAAGGCGTCGCTGACGGCGCCGACCCAGTTCTTCGACAGCGCCGGCCAGCAGGTCGTCCTGACCGTCGGCCAGACGTTCATCAACGTCCTCCAGACGGGATCCGCCGTGACACTCAAGGCGGGCAGCCCGCCACCGCCAGAGCCGGTCCGCGGCGACCTGATCCCGAACTAACGCGCGGGCGGCCCGCTTTCGCCCGAGCCGGTCAGGCCTACCCTCGCCGAGCGACCCTGGCGTAGACCGCCCGGGTATCGGCAGCTACGTCCGCCCAGGTGCGCCCATCCGTCTCTGCTCTCTCACGGGCAGTCGCGGCGAGCTGCCCCTGGACGCGATCGTCCGCGTAGGCCGTGGCGAGAGCGGAGGCCAGCCGGCCCGAGTCGCGCGGCTCGACGAGGATCCCGGCGGCCCCGACGATTTCCGGCAGGGCGCCGACCGCGGAGGCGACGACGGGTGTCCCGCAGGCGATCGCCTCGATCGCGGCCAGGCCCGCCCCGTCGCTGACGGTCGGCAGCAGGATCGCCCGCGCGCCACGCACGAGCGTCGCGAGGCGCGCGTCGTCGAGCCGCGGCGCATAGGCGAGCGCCTCACCCACGCCTTCCCGGGCGGCAGCCCGAGCCAGCGCGGCCCGATCGTCGGGCGAGGCACCGGCGAACAGGACCCGCGGC
>DATHGS010000154.1:0-2428 GCA_035490155.1 Candidatus Methylomirabilota bacterium
ATCGACGCGGTGCGGGGCCGCTGAACGGCCGATGGACAGCGATATGCGGCCGGCGCATCAAATCTGGTGTGAGCACGCTGAACCCTTGGCAAATCAACGGGCGTCGACGCTCGGACGGGGCGTGAATGCGCACAGAGTCGAGCGTGTTCAACGGCAAATTCATGCGTGGGAGGAATATCGCCGGGCCGGAGCCGGGGAGCCACTCAGCCGCGGGTCCGGAACGCCTCGCCGTGGCCCGGGATGACGACGTCGGCCACCGCCAGGACCCGTTCACGCTGCCGGTCGAGGACGGCCTGATCGGGCGCAAACGGATCGATCGCCGGCGTCCGGTCGGGGAACCACCAGAGATGGGTCAGGGCGTAAACGCCGTCGTCCGCCTCGACGATCAGCGATGCGTCCTCCTCGGAGTGCCCGGGCGTCAGCCACAGCTGGGTCCCGGGTGTCATCCGCCAACCGTCCCCGTCGTGGTCGAGCCAGAGGTCGTCTCGATAGCGAGCCCAGAAGTCGACCACCTCGGCATTTGGGAACAGGGCGATGTTGACGGTGTGGTCGGGATGGTGATGGCTGAGGAACACATGAGTGACCGCCTCTGGGTCGACGCCCAAGGCCGCGAGCGGGTCGAGGATGAGGCCGCGGTTTGCGACGAGGCCGGGATCCGCGACGATCAGCGCGTCCCCGTCCCGGATGAACGTGACGCTGCTGCCGACGTGACTGCCCTCGCGGACATAGCCCGGGTGGATGAGGTGGACGCTCGTCATAGGTCGCGATGGTAGTCGCCGGTTTCCTCGCGGCCGCCCCGTTCCGCCCGATGGACCAGCACCCGTCTCCGCTCGCCGATGTGCCATCGTCCGCCGATGACCGACACCCCGGCCGATCTCGTCTTCCGCGGCGGCCACGTGCACACGGTCGACGCCTCTCGTCCCAGGGCGGAAGCGGTCGCCGTGCAGGCCGGGCGGATCGTCGCGACCGGCAATGAGGCCGAGATCAGGCCGTGGATCGGCGCCCGGACGAGGGTCGTCGACCTGAACGGTGGTCTCCTCGTCCCCGGTTTCCAGGACGCCCATGTCCATCCTCTCCATGGTGGGATCGGTCGGTTGCGCTGCGATCTTCATGACAGCCCTGGCCGGGCCGGGGTCCTCGACACGATCCGACGGTACGCGGCTGAGCATCCGGACCTGCCGTGGATCCTCGGGGCCGGCTGGTACATGTCGGACTTCCCGGGCGGCACCCCGACCCGCGAGGAGCTCGACATCGTCGTCCCAGATCGGCCGACGTTCCTGACCAACCGCGACGGCCACGGCGCCTGGGCGAACAGCCGGGCACTCGAGCTCGCCGGTGTCGACAAGGACACATCGGATCCTGCCGACGGACGGATCGAGCGGCGTCCGGATGGGACTCCCAGCGGCACTCTCCACGAGGGCGCCATGGATCTCGTCGAACGGCACGTTCCGGTACCCGGCCCGGACGACTGGGCGGCCGCCCTCCGGATCGGGCAGGCCTATCTCCACTCACTTGGGATCACCGCCTGGCAGGACGCGATCATCACGCTAGAGGACCAGCGGACGTATCTCGGCGCGGTCGAGCGTGGCGAGCTGACCGCCCGGGTCGAGGGCGCGCTGTGGTGGGAGCGCGGTCGCGGCGGCGAACAGGTCGACGAGCTGATCGAGCGGTCGAGGGCGGTGGCCTCGACGGGCTCGAACGCCGGCCGCTTCCGCGCGAACAGCGTCAAGATCATGCAGGACGGCGTGCTCGAGAACTTCACCGGGGCGATGGTCGAGCCCTACCTCGACGGTCACGGCGGATCGACCGATCGGAGCGGGATGAGCTTCGTCGACCCGACTGCCCTTCGCGATCATGTCAGGCGGCTGGACGCGGCCGGACTCCAGGTCCATTTCCACACGATCGGCGACCGAGCGGTTCGCGAGGCCCTGGACGCCATCGAAGCCGCCCGAAACGCCAACGGCATGACCGACACGCGCCCGCATCTCTCCCACATCCAGGTCATCCAGCCAACCGACGTGCCGCGGTTCGCGGCCTTGGGCGCCGTCGCCAACGCGCAGCCGTACTGGGCGTGCCACGAGGGTCAGATGGATGACCTGACGATCCCCTTCCTCGGCCCAGAGCGGACGACCTGGCAATACCCGTTCAAGTCGCTCCTGCGCTCGGGGGCGCGCCTCGCGATGGGCTCGGACTGGTCCGTCTCCACGCCGAACCCACTCATCGAGATGGAGGTCGCGGTCACCCGCGTGGCGGACATCTCGCGGGGACGCTACGAGCCGTTCCTGCCCGACGAGCGGCTGACGCTCGACGAGGCGATGGCGGCGTTCACGCTCGGCTCGGCCTACGTCAACCACCTCGACGACGTGACCGGCTCGATCGAGGTCGGGAAGCTGGCCGACCTGGTTGTCATCGATCGCGACCTCTTCGC
>DATHGS010000155.1:0-2291 GCA_035490155.1 Candidatus Methylomirabilota bacterium
ATCGACGCGGTGAGCGTCGACTGCCGGGATTGCGGGATCGGTCTCGACATCGCTCCGGACGACTCCTTTCAGCTTCCGGCCGCGGCCTGACCGCCGCGCCTTGGCGAGACCCGTCAGCGCGGGTTGAGCTGGGCGTGGCGCAGGGACGGGATCGGCGCGAACACGATCGACAGGCCGGCGACCGCCACGCCCATGGCGACGATCGTCGTGGCACCGTTCGTGGCGTCGATCAGCAGCCCGCCCGCGAGCATCCCGACGGGCTGGAGCCCGAGCGAAATCGTTCGAGCGGTGCTGCCGATCCGGCCGAGCAGCTCGTCCGGCGAGTGGGCCGTCCGCAGCGTCAGGTACGCGATCAGCACGGCCGAATCGGCGATGCCGGCGACGAACCCGAGCGGTAGCAGGAGCTCGAGCCGCCCAGACAAGCCGATCCCGATGAGCATCAGGCCTCGCGCGAGGTTCCCGCCGAGGAGGAGCGGGCCCGCCGATCCTCGCCGGCGTCGCGAGATCAGCAGGGCTCCCGTGACCGTACCGGCACCGTAGACGGTGAGGAGCAACCCGAGCGCCCAGGCCTGAAGGCCGAGGTCCCGGATGACGTCCACGGTCAGTGCCGGCACGAGGGCCGCCGTGGTCACGCTGACGACGCCCCAGAACGCGATCGCCGAGCGGAGCGCCGGGCGCCTCACAATGAACTCGATCCCCTCGCGGATGTCGGCGAGGATGTGGCTCGGCGGCCGGTCAGTCGGTGCGATGAGCGGGCGCCGGACGAGGATGAGCCCGAGCGCCGAGAGCAGGAAGCTGACCGCATCGATGCCGAGGGTCGGACCGGGACCGATCGCCGTCGACAGGATCCCGGCGATGCCCGGCCCGATGATGTAGCCCGTGCTGTAGACCGCCTCGAACAGGGCATTTGCCCGGGCCAGCTGCGATCGGCCGACGATCGCCGGGACCGATGCCGTGTAGCCGGCAAGGAACAGCGACCGGAGGGTGCTCATCGGCGCGGCGACGACCAGGATGACCGCCAGGGTCGGACCGCCCAGCCAGACGGAGATCGGGATCAACGCGGTCAGGACCGCCCTGCCCGAGTCCGCAATGAACATCATCTTCTTGCGATTGCTGCGATCCGCGAGGGCCCCGGCGACCATGCCGAAGAAGAGGTCCGGCAGCGTCTGGAGCGCGCCGACCGCGCCCATGGCGGCACCCGAGCCGGTCAGCGCGAACACGAGCAGCGGGAGGGCCGTGAAACTGACGGCGTCCCCGATCGACGAGACGCCCTGCGTCGACAGGAGGGCGCGGAAGTCGTGGTTGCGCCCCAGTGGCTCCTCGACCGGATCCATCCCCCGATCCTAGCGGTCACGGAACTTCGCAATGAGACCGCAACTCCGCGGAATGCCACGGAAGTACGTGACGAAGGCGATCGGGCGCACGCTCCGCCGATGGACGAGACCACGCTGCTGCCGATGGCCCTCGTTGCTCTCTTCGTTGCGTTCATCGTGACGGCGATCGAGATGCGGCTGTCACTGACGCCCGATTCATGTCCGGAATGTCCGCATTGCCGCGAGCGCGCCGCTGAGCAGGCCGCCAGGCAGCGCGAGCTCGACGGGGCCTACGCTCGGGCGCATGGGCTAGACAGGGACGACGACGACGATCGCCGGATCGGCTGACGCGAAGGGCCCGAACGCCCGTCGCTAAACGGGGGCTCAGGTGTTGCCGGCCGCGGCCGGCTTAGAATTCGCGGCGCTCGACGAGCTCCACCCGCCCGCCGATCTCGACCGTGCCGTCGGCGCGAGGTCGAACGAGGATCTCCGATCCGACGCCCTGGCGGATGGTCACGGGCCGACCGAGGCGGTCGCCCATGACGACGGCTGCCGCTCCGGTCGCCTCGTCCTCGAGGATCCCATAGTCGGTCGCGAAGTATCGCGAGCGAAGTCGGCCGGCTGCCTCGTCCTCCCAGGCCCAGACGTACAGGCCGGGCGTGCCCATCGGCTGGCTCGGGTGTAACTCGACGTCCGTGGCCGATGCGAGTTGCTCGATCCTGATCCCATGGACCCACTCCGCTCGGGCCCGAATCCAGGTTCGCTCGGCGTCGTGTCGGACGCCGATCTCGCCGGCCGGCGGGCGAAGCACCTCGACTGGTGTCCCGGTCTCGCGCAGCAGCCACGCCGTGCCCACGGTCGGATGGCCGGCGAACGGCAGCTCAGCCGCCGGCGTGAAGATCCGGATCTCGCCCAGCGCCCGGTCGTCGACGAAGACCGTCTCGGAGAAGCCGAGCTCGGCCGCCACGCCAGCCCGCC
>DATHGS010000156.1:0-3842 GCA_035490155.1 Candidatus Methylomirabilota bacterium
CGTAGCGAGCGAAGAAGCCGATGTTGCGGTGTGCGACCATCCGCTCGCGCGAGCTGCGGATCCAGTTGTAGGGCGTCCCGGTCGAACCGCTCGACTCGTCGATGGTCGTCCCCCGAAACGGGACTTGGCCGTCGATGCAGCGTTCGAGCAGCCCGTACTTGTCGACGTAATTCCGCTTGTCGGTCTCGGGCAGGCGGCCCAGGATGCCGAGCGGGAAGAGGCCCGGCCCGTCGACGCCCTGCTCGGCCAGGAAGCGGCCATAGGCCGGGACCTGGCGGGCCGCTCGCCACGCGGCTCGTTCTGCCCGCAGCTGGCCGAGGCCGGCCATGATCGGGGCGGGGGTCCGGGTGAACAGGCTCTTCAGCCAGCCATAGCGAAGGCCGACCGTTCGAAACGTCGTGTCGAGCGGAAACAGGTATAGCCCGCGACCGACCCCGACGAAGGACGCGGCGAAGACTCGCCCGGCGTGGCGAAGGCCTCGCCCAGGGGTCTGCGGGGCATCGCGAGGCTCATCGAGCGTGTCGATCTTCGTTTCCGTGGCCCCCTCGACGGGCTCGACCGCAATGGCGTCGTTGGCGGCACTCATGCCGGACCCCTCCCTACCGATGATCGCGAGCGTAACAGGCGCTCTTGAAGGCACCGTCTCGACGCGTGTCGTCCCCGGCCGTTACAGGGTGGCGCATCACCGCCAAACGGCGCAGGATTCCGGGATGACCCGCATCGCGCGTCGCCCGGGGCCGCTCGCCGGTGGTGTACTCGCCCTCGCCTTCCTCCTGGTACCGGGCGGGGTCGGTCCGTCGAACGTCTCCGGCGCGGCGGCAGCCCTGCCCGCCTGGCATGGCGGCATCGATCTGTACCGCAAGGGAACGTTCACGACCCAGAAGAGCTGGCTGTGGTGCACCGCCGCTGACGTCCAGATCATCCGCAACATCGCCCGCAATCAACGCGATCACAGCACGACGAACCAGCGCCGCTATTTCGATTGGATGCGCGCTCATAACCGTTACGACCTGCCCCTGTCGGCCGGCGTCGACCCGGCCGGCTGGACCGCGGGGCTGCGTCATTTCGTCGACGACCGCTACCGGCTCGTCGCCAGCCGGACGTTCGCAGCGGCGCTCAAGTCCGCGGTCATGAACCTGCGGCGCACGAATCTGCCCGTCGGGATCACGGTCGCCAACGGCGGCCACGCCTGGGTGCTGACCGGGTTCACGGCGACGGCCGATCCGATGTCAACGACATCGTTCACCGTGACGAGT
Source organism: Candidatus Methylomirabilota bacterium (assembly GCA_035490155.1). Taxonomy (GTDB): domain Bacteria; phylum Chloroflexota; class Limnocylindria; order Limnocylindrales; family CSP1-4; genus CF-46. The sequence goes on from DATHGS010000156.1 coordinate 1,257, forward strand.
GTCCGGGTCGTCGGGCCGCTGTTCGGCCTCCAGAGCAAGAACGGCTACGACATGCCGCCGGACACGAAACTCACTCCGGCCCAGCTGCGGCACTACTTCACCCCGTGGAAGTACGCTCCGAAACGAATGATCTGGGACGGCACCTACGTGTCGATCCAGCCGATCCCGGCAACGTCTGCCTCGACCACGCCCGCGGGCAGCCCGGTTGCATCCGCGTCCGCGTCATCGAGCCCGCCGTCGCCGCCGGACCCGTCGGCCTCGACGACCGATTTCGCGACGGCGAGCCCGACCACGTCGGCGGGCGCTGCGGATCCGTCGGCCGTCGGGCCGGCCGGTGCGCCGACGGTCAGTCCGTCTCCGGAAGGCTCGATCGCCCCCGCGTTGACGACGACAGGCTCCGATGGGGTCGGGCCGGGCCTCGCCATCGCGATCCTCGTTGTCGGCCTGGCCGGGGCGATCATGGCGGTCGGCATCGGCCGATCATTTGCTCGGCCTCGGGCCGCGAGTCGCTCGCGCCCCGCGCCGCACGCGCGGCCGGCGCCGCGCCCGCGCCCGCACCGCTGATCCGAACTCGAGGCGCCGGCGGCCCTCAGCGAAGGGTCGTCACTGGCCCTCAGCGAAGGGTCGCCAGCGTCGCCCGCGCCCTCGCGACCTGGAGCGGGTCGAAGCTCGGATCAAGCGCCAGCGATTCCTCGAGGAATGTCCGGGCCCGATCCGACTGACCGAGCGCATTCGCGATCATCCCCGCGTGGTAGAGGAGCTTCGCGTCACGCGTCCCGAAGGCGAGGGCCCGGGACATCATCGATTCGGCATCCGCCGGCCGGCCGGCGGCGAGGAGCGCCCAGGCGTCGGCGTCGTAGCCGTAGACGTCCTTGCGGAAGGTGAGCTCGGCGCCCGCCAGGGCGACGGCCCGCGCAGGATCAAGACCGTGGTTCGCAAGGTAGAGGGCGAGGGTCCGGTCGTAGACGCCGGCCGCATCGCCGGCTAGTTTCGCGATGGCTTCCACGGTTGCGTAGTCGTCGGCTGCCAGCTTTCCGTCTCCGGCGGACGCCCGGATCGTGTAGAGATCGCCGCGACGGGCGAGGAACTCCGGCTGGGGAACGATCGCGATCCCGGCACTGAGCTGGCGGATCGCCTCGTCCAGGTCGCCATCCGCCGCCGCCGCCCGAGCGAGTCCCGAATGGGCCAGGAACGAGCCGGGATCGGCCGTCAGGGCCGCCGCGTACTGCTTGCGAGCGCCCGCTCGGTCGCCGGTCGAGATGAGGACGTCCGCCAGCTGGTAGTGGTAGAAGGCCGCTCGCTCTCCTTCGGCCCCTTCGCTGTCGGCGAGGGCGAGCGCGGCGGTCGTGGCGCGCAGCGCCCCGGGTGCGTCGCCGCTGATGAACGCGAGATGGCCGAGCCTGCCGAGGGTTGCCGCGGACCGCGCCACATCGTTGGCGCGCGTATATGAGTCGTGTGCCGCCGCGAGATCGCCGAGCTCCAGGCTCGCGTCACCGAGCGTGGCCAGGGCCACCGGATCGGACGGTTGTCGATCGAGGATCGTCCGGGCGAGCGCCGCGGCGTCGACGAAGCGATGGAGCGAGACCAGCACGCTGCCCTTGTAGCCGAGCGCCGCGTCGTTGTGCGGATCGCGGGCGAGTGTCGTGTCGAAGGCGGCCTCGGCTCGCAGGAATGCGCTGAGATCCCCCGTTGCCCGGGCGAGCTCGATCTCGGAGATGCCCCAGCGGTTCGAGCTGATGAAGTCGTCGCGATCCCGGGCGACCCGACCCGACCAGAACTCTATGTCTGCCTTGATCCGTGCGACGTCGCTGACGCCGTGGTCCGTCGCCGTGCCCGCGGCGGAGCCGGCATCGGCCCCTGAGCCGCTGATCGCTCCGGCGTCGAGGTCGTCGATCGCCGGACGGAGAGGGTCGGCGGCGACCGGAGCCAGCGCGGGCGGGGAGATGGCCGTTCGAAGGTGACTCGCAACCTGGCTGACGACGACCACGACGAGCATGGCGCCGACCACGGCGAGAAGTCGGATCGGAACGGAGCGGCGAGGTCGGGTGAGTGTGGCCATGGCGTCAGCGGTCCTCGATTGCGATGCGGGATGTGCCCGGGATCGGCCAGTGAGGCTCGATCCCGGGTTCTGGGTGGACGCTCCGCTCAGTGCGGTGCGGCCAGGTACGGGAACGCCGACAGGAACGCCTTGTCGTTGGCATTCACGCCATCGCTCGTCAGGGCCCCGTTGGTCACGAGGCTGAACTCCGCATTGATGACGTCGTCGGCCGGCTTCCGGCCGTTGAGGAACCCGGCCGTGCTGCCGAGCTTGATCCTCAGCGTGTCCGGGAGGAGCACATTGGCGATCGCGTTGATCTGTGCCGGGGTGTAGCCGGTCGCGCCGGCGTGGACGACGACGGCCGACAGCGCATTCAGCACCGCGACGGTCGTGTCCTTCATCGTCGAGCGGTCATCGGCGGGATTGACCAGGTTGGAAAGATCCTTCTCGCCGTCGGTGATGTTGAAGACGGTGTTGATCGCGGGCCGACCCATTCGATCGATCCGCTGCCAGCCCGACTTCGTCTGGATGGCCGTCGTCGCCCAGAT
>DATHGS010000157.1:0-3494 GCA_035490155.1 Candidatus Methylomirabilota bacterium
CTTGGCCGTCCGCACAGATCGCGGATCGGCGACCGACGCCGCGGTCTCGGCACGACCGACGTTGTCGTCGTAATCCCGTTGGGCCGTCCTGTGGGTCTCGGCGGCGCGTCGCGCGCCGTCTCGGGCCCGCGTCGCCACGGCACAGCGCTCGTCGGCGACGCGGCGCTGGTCCCCGCACGGGCCGGAATCGGTCGGTCCCGAGCCATGGCCGGCGGATGCTTCGGTGGCCGGCGAGGCAGCGGGCCCATCGAGCGCGTCGGTCGGGCCGGCTCCCGCGCCACCCCGCTTGGCACGCGCCGTCGGTGAACCGCCGCCGGCATCGGCAGAGACCCCTTGACCACGACCTCCGTCGGTCGTCGTTTCCGTCGGGCTCGCGGGCTTTGTCATCGTCGCGGCGCCCGCCTTCGTCGCGGCGCCCGCCGACCGGCCGGACCCCGATGCCATCGCGGTCACGGCGGCCTGTTCCCGGCCGTCGTCGGCCCCGGACTGGACCGGCGCGTCGGCGGATGCAGACCCGCGGAGCTCCGCCATCATCGGATCGGCTTCACGGGCAATCTCGATCCCGACCGGGGGCCGCCCGCTCCCGGCCTGAGCTCGCCCGATACCGATCAACGATCCGCCCACAACCGGGGATGGCGGCGCAAGGAACGAGCCGCCCGGCCCGGCGGTCGCGGGTTGCAGGCCGAAGGGAACGGGCGTTCTGGGCTCCGAGAAATGCTCGGCGGGATCTCTGGCCGGCGATGGCGCGTCGGCCTGGCCTGGTGCGGGCTGTGACTGGCTCGCGGAGCCGCCCGCAGGTGGGTCGTTCGGCCCGTCCGGTGGCTCGTCGTCGTCGCGATCGACCCAGCGGCGATCGGCCGGTCCACCGCGGGCGGGACCATCGTCGGCGCCGGCCTGGCGCCCATCGGCGAGCGTGCTCGCTCGCGATCGGATGCTGTTCGGGGCGACGGTGATGCGGACCTCGCGAGACGCCGATGGCCTGGACCGGGCAACCTCGACGAGCGCGGCACCGGCCGCGACGCCGAGCACCAGCCCAAGCGCCAGGAAGGCGAACTCGCTCGCGGTCACGTTCGGCTGTCCTCCTCGGTCGCTCGATTCGGCTGCTGACGGGGGGACCCTGCGGGCCAGCGTAGCTGCGCGCCCGACGAGCGTCAAATCGGGTTGCAGCGGTGCGCGGCGTCTTTGCGCCGGTCTCGATCCGGATGGTAGATTCGACCGGCCGCCGCGGCGCTCGTCGCCACGTCCGGACCCCAGGGACTGCAGAGCACAGAAAGGCACGTCCTCGACCTTGGCGATCGATCCCTCCCAGGAGTTCCTCGTCCAGCCTGTCGATGCGTCCTGGCTCCAGTGCAACATCGAGTGCCAGGAGGCCTGTCCGGTCGGCACGAACTGCCGCGGCTACCTCAATCTGGCCGCTGAGGGCCGGTTCGAGGAGGGCTACATCCTGTCGCGCGAGCCGAACCCGGTCGCGGCGATGTGCTCCTACGTTTGTTCGGCACCGTGCGAGCGCGCCTGCCGCCGCGGTGACATCGATCGGCCGCTGGCGATCCGGGCGATGAAGCGGTTCCTCGTGGAGTGGCACGAGGCATCCGGCATCCCCGACGTCATGCCCCAGATCACCCAGCGCGAGGAGCGGGTCGCGGTCGTCGGGGCGGGCCCGGCCGGCATCGCCGTCGCCCGCGAGCTTGCGATGAAGGGCGTTCAGGTCACCGTCTACGACAGCCTGCCGTATGGCGGCGGGACGATGCTCATCGGCGTCCCGGCGTTCCGCTTGCCGCGCGAGGCGATCGAGATGGACGTCCGGCTCGTCGAGCGACTCGGGGTCCGCTTCGTCTTCAACACGACGATCGGCGTCGACATCACCTTCGACGACCTCCAGCGCGACTTCGACGCCATTGCCATCACGGCCGGTGCGATGGACCCGGTCGCGCTCGACGTCCCCGGGTCGGATCTCGATGGGGTCGACTACGGGGTCGACTTCATGAAGAAGGCGAACCTCGGCCAGGAGCTGTACGTCGGCAAGGACGTCGTCGTCATCGGCGGTGGCTACACGGCGATGGACTGCTCGCGGACCAGCCTCCGCCACGGCGCCGAGCACGTGGCGATCGTCTACCGCCGGACGAGGAGCGAGCTCGTCGTCGACGAGGAGGAGCTCGGCGAGACCGAGCGCGAGGGCGTCCGGATGGAGTTCCTCGCCAGCCCGGTCGAGGTCCTCGGCGAGGACGGCCACGTCACCGGCGTCAAGTTCATCCGCAACCGCCTCGGCGAGCCGGACGCCTCGGGTCGACGCTCGCCAGTGCCGGTCGAGGGCTCCGAGTTTGTCATCAAGGCCGACGTCGTGATCCCGGCCGTGTCCCAGGCCGCCGACCTGACCTTCCTCCCGGTTGAGGCATCGTTCGAGATCAACCGCGGCCGGGTCAAGGTCGATCCGGCGACATACGCGACGAACGTCCGTGGCGTCTTCGCCTGCGGTGACTTCGTGACCGGCCCGACGACCCTCATCGAGGCCGCCGGCCACGGCAAGAAGTGTGCCTACGCGATCGATCGCTACCTTGCCGGCCGATCCGACGTCACCGTCGCCGCAAACGTCAAGGTCACCAGTTCGTGGCGCCACGAGATGCCCGAGTTCTACGACGTCCTGCCGCGCCAGCACATCCCGATGGCGCCGCTCCAGGTGCGGATGCCCTCGACCGATCCGGAGGTCAACTTCACGACCCCGGTCGAGTACGGCTACGACGCCACCGCCGCCGTCGCCGAGTCGACCCGCTGCCTCATGTGCAACTACAACATCTGGTTCGACCCGTTCCGGTGCGTCCTGTGCGGTGCCTGCGCCGACGTCTGCCCCGAGGGCGTCATCCACATGGTCGACGTCAACCAGCTCAAGACGGAGGGGCTCCTGCCCGAGGTCGAGGAGGCTTACGGCTGGGAGCAGGGCGGGGCGATGATCCTCGACGAGGAGCGCTGCATCCGCTGCGCCCTGTGCGTCAAGCGTTGCCCGTTCGACGCCATTACGATGGAGCGGTTCGAGTTGCAGGAGATCTCGACCGACGGTCGGCTCTACAAGGAGTCGTATAGGGACGCGCAGCTGGCCGGGACACCCGGCGTCGCAGGAGGAGCCCGGTGAGTTTCCTCGAGCGGATGGACAACACCATCCGCCGAAGCCCCGTCTGGCGCTCGATCTTCCGCCAGCCGTACCCCAACGACGAGCGATCGCGGGCGTACGCGGTGATGAACAACGTCTTCCTGCATATCCACCCGGTCCGGGTCCGTCAGCACGCCGTCAAGTTCGCCTACACGTTCTGTCTCGGTGGGCTGTCGTTCTTCCTGTTCCTCGTCCTGACCGTGACCGGCGTCTACCTGATGTTCTTCTACGTCCCCTCGGCGACGCTCGCCTACACGAACATCCTCGACATCCAGAGCGAGGTCACCTTTGGGCTGCTGACCCGCAACATCCATCGATGGGCCGCCCACCTGATGGTCTTTTTCGTCTTCCT
>DATHGS010000158.1:0-2227 GCA_035490155.1 Candidatus Methylomirabilota bacterium
GGCGGGCGTTCTCGGTGCCGGGCAGGCGCGGCGTGACTTCGCCGGCGACGGTCACGACGTACTCGCTCCGGACCCGACTTGCGATCGCATGGGCCTCCGGATCGGCGGTTCGATCGACCACCACCTGGGTGATCCCGTGGCGATCGCGGAGGTCGAGGAAGATCAGGTGGCCGTGGTCGCGTCGGCGATGAATCCACCCGGCGAGGCGGGCCTCGGTGCCCGCGTCGGATGCCCGGAGCTGGCCGCACGTGTGCGTCCGATAGGGCGTGGCGAGGCTCGGGCCGAGGTCGGTCATGGCCGGCGTATCGTACGTGAACGAATTGCCGGAGGCCGGGCCGGTCCTCCAGCCGGCGTCGTCCATCGACCGTTCCGGTCCGCGAGGTCAGCCCTCCCCCACCCCGTGGCGGTGGGACTTCGCCGCCGCGGCAAGCTTGCGGGCGAGATCGACGAGCGGGACGAGCTGCTGGCTGCCGGCCTCGAGATCCCTCAGCTGGACCTGGCCGCCGGCCAGCTCGTCGCCGAGGATCACGGCGAAGTGGGCGTGATCCCGGGCAGCCGATTCGAGCTGCTTGCCGAGCTTGCGGACGGTCAGCTCGGCGCGAACGGGTAGCCCGGCCGCGCGCAGGTCGGTCGCGATCCGGAGCCGGTCGGCGGTCGCCGTCGGATCGGCCCCGACGACAACGGCCAGCGGTCGGGTCTCGGGCGGCGTGGCGACGTCCTCGGCCGCCAGAGCGAGGACGACCCGATCGAGCCCGACACCGAAGCCGATCCCGGGCGTCGGCCGACCGCCGAGCAGCTCGACGAGGCCGTCGTAGCGTCCGCCTCCACCGAGTGCCTGCTGCTGGCCCTCGCGGCCCGGGGCGTAGAACTCGAAGGCGGTCCGAGTGTAGTAGTCGAGACCGCGGACGAGGCCGGGATCGGCGACGTGGGCAATGCCGAGCGTATCGAGGTGGGTCTTGACCGCGGCGAAGTGCTCGGCGCACGGACCGCACAGCCGATCCGTGATCCGGGGCGCCGCCGCGTTGAGCGCGGCCATCGCCGGGTCCTTGGAGTCGAGGAGGCGGAGGACATTGCGCTCGAGGCGGTCCCGTTCGAGCTGCGGCAGCTCGTCGACATGGCCGCGGAAGTAGGTCGTCAGCTCCTCGATGTACGCGGGCCGACAGGCGGCGTCACCGATCGAGTTGAGGTGAACCTCCACGCGTTTGAGGCCGGCATCGCCATAGAAGCGCAGCGCGAGCTCGATGATCTCAGCGTCGATTGCCGGCCCCGCGTCGCCGATCGCCTCGACGTCGAATTGCCAGAACTGGCGATAGCGGCCGGCCTGCGGACGGTCGTAGCGGAACATCGGGCCGGTCATCGTCAGCTTCACGGGCTGGGGCAGCGTCTGCATTCCGTGCTGGATGTAGGCCCGGACGATCCCGGCCGTCGGTTCCGGGCGGAGCGCCCAGGATTCGGCCTCCTCGGTTCGTGGGGCGAGCAGGAAGAGCTCCTTCTCGACGACGTCCGTGACAGCGCCGACACCCCGTTCGAAGACCGCCGTCTGCTCGAAGAGCGGCGTCTCGATCTCGCGGTAGCCGTAGCGTTCTGCGAGGTCGGTCGCGATCGTCTCGAGCCGCCGAAACGCGGCTCGCTCGGCGGGCAGCAGGTCGCGGGTTCCGCGGGGCGCTCGGAAGGTCGGCATCGCGGCGAAGTCTAGCCGGGAGGCGGAGCCGCCCGTCGCGCACCCCTCCCCGACTGTTTGGTCGGGTGCGGTCCGGATACGTTGGCTGCGGTAGGCCCGTCCGGGACGACCGACCCATCGTGATTCTCCATCCGGTCGATGTCCGGCTCGCCCTCGGCCGGTGAGGATGGCCTCATCACCGGCGCTCCGCGCTGGATTGGAGGATCAGGATGACTCGGTACGAGCGAATGCAGTTCTTCGAAGCCCTCTGCGACCTACGTGCGGCCTACGCCTCTCGATCGGACGCCGACCGCCGCCCCGAGCTCTCAATCGAAGACGCGATCGCCTACGCCGAGGCCGTCATGTTCGCCATCGACGCCGAAGCCGAAGCCGAGGAATCGCGGGCCTTCGACGAGTTGACCGCGCAGCCGGAATCGACCGCGACGGGCGACCCGCGCGACTGATAGCTCTTGCGCCGCAGTCCCGCGTCACGCGGGTCCGCCGCGCTGCAGGCCCGCCCAGCCGTGGCCAATGTGCCGATTCCGAACGCCGGCGGAATCCACTTCG
>DATHGS010000159.1:0-4725 GCA_035490155.1 Candidatus Methylomirabilota bacterium
TCCTTCGCCAGGCCGCCGAGGCCAACGGCCCTGCAGAACCGCGGCCACTGCCGATCACTTCCGATTGCGATCGCGACCTCGCCGTCCGCCGTCGCGAAGGTCTCGTACGGCACGATGTTCGGATGGGCATTGCCGCGCCGAACCGGCGACTTCCCTGTGACGAAGGCGTTCTGGGCCTGGTTGACGAGGATGGCAAGAGTCGAGGCGAGGATCGACACATCGATCCGCTGGCCGAGGTCGTGGGCGGGGCTGTCCGCGCGTTCGCGCCCCGCCAGGGCCGCGAGGATCGCGACAGCGCCCTGAAGTCCAGTGACGACATCACTGATGGCGACGCCGACTTTCGTCGGTCCGCCGCCCTCGTCGTCGGCCTGGCCGGTGATCGACATGAGACCGGCCTCTGCCTGGAGGACGAAGTCGTAGCCGGGCCTGCCGGCGTCGGGCCCGACCGGGCCGTAACCCGAGATTGCCAGGTGGACGAGCCTCGGGTTCAGGTCGGCGAGAACAGCCTCGCCGAAGCCGAGACGGTCGAGAGAGCCGGGCGGGAAGTTCTCGACGAGAACGTCGGCGCCGGCCAGGAGCCGGCGCAGGACGGCCGCACCCTTCGCCCTGCGGAGGTCGAGCCGGATGCTCCGTTTTGATCGGTTGGCGGCCAGGTAGTAGGCCGCCGTCTTGGTGCCGTCAACCTCGCTGCCGACCCACGGCGGTCCCCAGCGCCGCGTCGCGTCTCCCTCCGGCGGCTCGACCTTGACGACGTCGGCGCCGAGGTCGGCGAGAAGCATCGTGCAGTAGGGCCCGGCGAGGACGGTCGAGCAGTCGATGACACGCAGCCCGGCGAGTGGCCCGGGGGCCGAGGGGGACATTGCGCGATGGTAGCGCTCGCTCGGTGGGTCGTATCGTCGGCCGGCCAGGGCCCGGGCTGGCCACCGTTGCCGGGGCTCGGAGCCCGCTGGCTCGGCTCGCGCTACGATGCGGCCATGCCTGATCGACGCCTGACCCTGATGACCGTCCATGCCCATCCCGACGACGAGACGATCGGCACCGGTGGAACGATGGCCAAGGCCGTCCGTGCCGGCCATCGCGTCGTCCTCGTCACCGGGACCCGCGGCGAGCTCGGCGAGATCGTCGTCAAGGACATGGACACGCCGGACAACCACCGCCGCCTGGCGGAGCTGCGGGCCGCCGAGCTGGAGGCCGCGATGGGCGTCCTCGGCGTGACCGAGTGGGAGAACCTCGGCTACCGCGACTCCGGGATGATGGGCGAGCCTGGCAATCTCGATCCGCGTTCGTACTGGCAGACCGACCTCGACGAGGCGGCCAGGCGGCTCGTCTGGCTGATCCGGACGTACCGGCCGGACGTCGTCACCACCTACAACTCGTTCGGCGGGTACGGCCATCCGGACCACATCCGGACCCACGACGTCGCCGTCCGGGCGTTCCCGCGGGCCGGCGATGCAGCCTGGTACCCGGAGCAGATCAAGGACGCCGGCCTGGAGCCGTGGGCACCGAGCAAGCTCTACGAGACTGCGATCCCGGCGAGCGTCCGCAATTCCATGAACGATCGTCTCGCCGAGTTGGGCGTCGACAGCTTCTGGCGCCCGCCGGAGGACGCGACGCCGGAGGCCCTGGCCGAGTTCGAGGAGCGAATGGCCAAGATGCTCGTCCCGGACGAGGACATCACCACCTGGATCGACATTTCCGATACGGTCGACCAGAAGTGGGAGGCCATGCGCAAGCACGTGACGCAGATCTCGGACGAGAGCCCGTTCATGCGGTTCGGGCTCGATGGCTGGCGGGAGTTCTGGGCAAAAGAGTCGTTCATCCTGCGTGAATCGACGGTCGAGACGGACAAGCCCGAATCGGACCTTTTCGCCGGCCTCTAGCGCGCGGTCCAGCCGCCGTCGATCATCAGGGTTACGCCGGTCACGAGTGAGGCCGCGGGCGAGGCCAGGAAGACGACACCGCCGGCGACGTCCATCGGCTCGCCGATCCGGTGGAGCCCGGCGATCCGCTCGATGACCTCGGCCTCGAAGGCTGGATCCACCAGCGCGTCGGCCGTGCCCGGTGTCCGGATGAATGTTGGGGCGACGGCGTTGACGGTGATCCCGTACCGGCCCCATTCGACCGCGAGGCATTTCGTCATATGGGCGACCGCGGCCTTGGACATGCAGTAGACCGATTCGGTCGGCAGGGCGACGAAGCCCGCCTGTGAGCTCAGGCTGACGATCCGGCCGTAGCCCTGGCGGATCATCACCCGGCCGGCCGCCTGGCTGGCGAAATACGTGCCCTTGACGTTGATGTCGAAAGTCAGGTCGAAATCGGCCTCGGTGACGTCCTCGGCCGGGTTCTCCGGGCCGAGGCCGGCGTTGTTGACGAGGATGTCGAGCCGCCCGAATGCGGCAACCGTTCGATCCACCGCGGAACGGACCTGGCCGAGATCGCGGATGTCGCAGGCGACGGCCTCGACGCCGTGGCCCATCGAGCCGATCTCCTCGACGAGATCGCCGTGGCTGCCTGAGCCCGGATCGCGAAGTCCCAGCACGACATTGGCGCCGGCGTTGGCGAGGGCCAGCGAGATCGCCCGGCCGAGGCCGCGCGCTGCGCCCGTGACGAGGGCCGTCTGGCCGGCCAGGTCGAACCGCGGAAAGTCGGCCATCGTACCCTCGATTCGGCTGTGATTTCGGTGGGGCTTAACGTTTTCGTTGCGTCCGGAACCGCAGGATAGCCAGCCGCCAAATGGCCCGTCAAGACGTCGGGCCGCCTACCAGTCGAGCAGCCCCTTCGAGGCGTTGAAGACCTGGCCCATGACGACTCGCCCGTCCCCGGCCGGGTCCATGAAGTTGGGCTGGGCCTTGTCGAGGATGATGTGCGGCCGCATCCGGGCCTGGACGAGATCGGCGCCATGAAAGGTCAGCTCGAGCGTCATCCCCTCCATCGTCGGCTCCGACCAGGTCTGATCGAAGACGAAGTTGCCGAGCGCGTACCAGATCGGCTTCCCCTCGTACGTCTCCATCGCTCCCGCCCAGTGGGCGTGGTTGCCGATGACCATGTCGGCGCCGGCATCGATGGCCGCCCGGGCAAGGGACTGCTGGCCCTTGAACGGCGTCGGGTCGTACTCGGTGCCCCAATGGGGAAACACGATGACGACCTTGGCGCCAGCCTTGCGGGCGGCCGCGACGTCGACCTTGAGCGACTTCGCTGAGAGGATCGCGCTGCCGGCCCTGGCGCTTCCGGCGGCGTAGTACTTGGCGATCGTGTCGTAGGCAAGGATCGCGACCTTGACGCCGCCGGCGGTGAGCAGCGCCGGCCTGTGGGCGGCGGTCGTGTTCTTGCCGGCGCCGCTCGAGACGATCCCGTCGGCCTTGAGGTTGGCGATCGTCTGGAGGATGCCCGCCCGACCGGCGTCGCCGATGTGGTTGTTGGCGATCCCGACGTAATCGATCCCGGCGTCGGCGAGGCCCTTGATGAGCTTCGGATCGGCCGAGAACACGGTCCCCTTCGTGTGGTAGCGGAAATTGTCCGGTGCCGGATTCTCGAAATTGGCGATCGCGATGTCCGCGCCGCTGACGAGCTCGCGCACGGCTCCGGCGTTGCCGGTTCGCTGCGTCTTCGGCAGGTTCCAGCCGAAGGATGAGCAGCAGTAACGCGAGGTGATCCTGGCCGTCCCGCCATCGAACGGGAAGTCCACGCCCTTGCCCTTGATCTTGACGGTCTGGGCGACGCCGCGGTCGAGCATGATGTCGCCGCCGGCGACCAGTGTCCAGTTCTTCCCCGGGTCGAAACCGCCGCTCGCCGTTTCAGGGAGACGGGCCGTCAGGCCCCACTGGGCGATCGTCTTGACGCCACCGACACCGAACAGGGCCTTGCTGCCCCAGCCGAGGGCGCGGACGCTCGGCCCGACGACGTCCGCCCGCAGGAACGCGAGTCGCTTGCGGTGAGCCGCGAGGTCCGTCGCGAGGGTGGCGGCATCGGGAGCGAGGATGAGCCGCGACGCGTCCGCCGGACGCTTCTCACCGATGGCGGCGAGGATCGCGTCCGCCTCCGTGACGACGAGCTCGAGCGCTTCGTACGTCGAGCTCGACCCGGCGAGGACCGCGCCTACCTCGTCGTGAGTGGTTCGCTCGCGATTCGTACGGAACTGGGTGACGGGCACGATCGGAACGTCGGCGATCGTCGTGGGGGTCGTCGTCGGCGACGGTTCATTGGGTGCCGACGGGGAGGCCGATACCGCTGGCTCGGTCGGCGTCGAGGTCGACCGCGCCGTCGGAGTCGGGCCCTGGGCGACCGGGCCGCCGGGACTTGCCGATGGCGCCGGCGAGCCCACGAGTTCGACCCCGATGGCGACGGCGACGCTCGCGGCAAGGAGCAGGATGACGGTGAAGAGGGGGGCTCGCCTCACGCTCGCGATTGTGACAGCCGGGCATGAAGAATGCCCTCGCGGCGAAGCCGTGACTATGTTCATCGCGGCTGGGCGAGGCTGGCAAGGCGCCGGGGAGCAGCGGAGCGCGCGCGAAGCGCGTGCGTGCTTGCACGCGCGGGCTCAAACGCCCGTGAGCGAGCAGCGCAGCCGGCAACGCTGCCAGCGTCGTCTAGCCGCGACGGCTGTACACGCCCGGGACGTACGAAGAACGCCCCGTCCGGGCGGGCGGACGGGGCGTTAGGCAAATGCGTCGATGGCGGACCCGACCGGATTCGAACCGGCGATCTCCAGCGTGACAGGCTGGCATG
>DATHGS010000160.1:0-6344 GCA_035490155.1 Candidatus Methylomirabilota bacterium
CGACTTCTGAGCTCGTCGACCAATGGCTGACGCCCTGATCCGAGCGATGACGGCCGCCGACGTCGAGCGCGCTGCAGAAATGATCCGCTTGGGCGAGTGGGGCGATCGGTCGGTTTTCCTGGGCTGGGCCGTTGAGTTTCCACCGAGCCACCTCTTCGTCGCCGAGGACGCGGGGCGGATCGTCGGAACTGGGATCGCCACGGCCAACGGTCAGGTCGGCTGGGTCGGCACGATCTTCGTTGCCCCGGATCGGCGCCGATAGGGTCTCGGCGATGCGTTGACCCGGACGGTGATCGACGATCTCGAGAGCCGCGGGTGTGGAACGCTCGTCCTGACCGCGACCGACGCCGGCCGGCCGCTCTACGAGCGGCTGGGCTTCGAGGCCCAGATGCCGCAGGGCTTCTTCACGGCGGCGGGCCTCGCGCCGTCCAATGCCGACGACGACGTTCTCCCCTTCGATCCGACGATGCTCCCGGGCATCATCTCGCTCGACCGGCTCGCGACCGGCGAGGACCGATCGGCCGTCCTGGAGCGCCTGGCCAGCCCGGAGTCATCACGCGTCCTCCTGGGCGCCGACGGAGCCCTGGGCGGGTTCCTCATCCGCGCACAGTGGGGCGGCGTCTCGCTGATCGCACCGGAGGCGGACGATGCGATCCGCCTGCTCGAATGGCGGCGCCAGCAGGCCGGTGTCGGCCACCCCGTTTACGCCTGCTTTCCCGATACGGGCGACATCCGCCGAGCGAGGCTGCTCAGCGGGGGCTGGACGCCCGTCGGGGCCGGAACGCGGATGATCCGCGGCGAACCACTCGAATGGCGCCCGGACTGGATCTGGGGCACGTTCAGCGGGGCGCTCGGCTAGAGCGGACAGGCAGCAATGTCCGCCGGATCAGCGAGTCGTCAGCCAGTCCCAGGCCGATCCGACGTAGTCGACCTTGGTCGGTTCACCGCCGTCGGCCAGGACGTAGCGTCGACCATCGGGGCCCAGACCCGTCAGGGCGACCCGGTACCACGCCCGATCGGTGGCCTTCGGGAATGTGACCGATGCAGACGCCCACTGTGGTGTGTCAACCGTTGCCGCTACAACCATGACCGGGGCCGAATCGAGGAGGTTTGGCCGCTCCGGCGGCCCGCTCCGCCAGACCTCGGCGCGAATGTCGCGCCAGGCCGCCCGGCCCGCATCGGTATCCCAAGCCGCCGACAGTTCCAGGGGCACGCCGCCATACTCGGTCAACCCCCCGCCGCTCGGCTTTGCATCCTCGGCGACCGGAGCGTCCCATGCCGAGACGCCGAGCGACGGAGCGGTCGGCCCATCGAACGCGTGGTCGCCGTTCCAGCGCGCGGTCACGAGTCCCGCGGCCACGCTTGCGATGGTTGCGAGCACGAGGAGGCCGCCGAACACGGCAATCGGCAGCCGGCGACGCGGCCGGTCGGAAGCCGCAACTGCACCGACCACGAACGCGACCGGCGTCAAGGCGAGGACCGCAACGGTGCCGGCGTCAAGGGGCAGGCGGATGACGAACAAGGCGATGACCGCGACGGCGATCGCACCGATCAAGCCAATCGGGAAACGGACGTCCTCGACCCACCGCTCGGACCGACTGGCGAAGACTCGTGGAATTCCGTGGCCCGCATAGGCAGCCACGAACAACGTGACGGGCCCGCTATACCAGCCTGTGTCATAACCGCCAAAGCTCAAATGGAGTGTCGAGCCGATCAAGCCGATCACGACGACAGCCAGGATCGCGGCGAGGGTGAGCACGCCGATGCCGAAGAAATAGCCGACGACGGCCCCGCGGATCGTGGCGCCAACGGCCGGCCCGATCGCTGTCGCCAGGCGGCGGCGCGTTTGATGCGCCCGCCGAACGCCGCTTGCCAGGTCCTCCGGATTGCCGAGACGGGCGAGGGCTTCCCGGTCCGCGTGATCGCTGGTCAGGCCCGCCTCGACCAGCGCGTCGCGCGCATCGGCGAGGTGGGCGGCGAGCTCCTCGGTGATCTCTCGTGTCGTGGTGTCGGGCATCCGCAATGCGGCCGCCACTCTGGCGAGGTAGAGCTCCTGATCGGTGGGTCGGATGTCAGCCATTCGACCGGCCGCCCGCGGCCACGGCGGAGACGCCTCGGACGAAGCTCGCCCACTGGTCGCGGCTCTCGGCGAGCATGCCGCGGCCGCGCTCGGTCAGCTGGTAGTAGCGTCGCCGCGGTCCCCGGTCGCTGGTCCGCCACGTCGCCTCGAGCGCCCCGTCCGCTTCGAGGGCGTGGAGCGCCGGGTACAGCGATCCCTCGGACGGGGCGAATGCACCACCGCTTCGTTCCCGTATCCGCGACGCGATCTCGTAGCCATAGAGCTCGCCATCGGCGAGGACGGTCAGGACGAGGAGCGGCGTCGTGCCCTTGAGGAGCTGCGTACCGAGGAACCGCGGTGCCATCGCCGACCTCTTACTACATCGCATACCGCTGTATCGACGTTCAATGTAGTCGGTCGCACGCGCTTGTCAATAGCCGGGCCGGCTCGTCGTGCGTGCGTCCCGGCGAGAACCGGAAAGGTGTTAGGTCGGGCCGATCATCTGCCAGAACGCCGAGGCAAGGCGAAGCTCCGCGGCTCGTTCGATGAGCGGTCGATAGAGGCTGATCAGGTCCGGACCGTCCGCCCTGATCTCCTCGACCCGCCCATCGACGAGCAACGTCGCGACGACATGCGCCTCGGCGTCCCCGACTGCCAGCTCGATGTCGTCGATCGCGATGCCGACCCCGAGCACCCGACCGATGTCCTCGGCCAGGCGTTCGGCGAATTGCGCCTCGGCATCGTTCATGTCTCCCCCGCTGCCGAGGCCCGCTGCGGTCCTCTATCGCCCATCGACGACCACGACCTCGAAAGTGGTGGCGGTCGGCGGGAACCCGGTGTCGAACTTGGCGTTGACGACGGCCAGCCTGCTGCCGTCCCGAGCGACGGTCGTCGGAATCTCGAAATCAGTGCTCGTGATGACGCCTTCCACCGTCGCCGAGGACAGATCAGGGCTCAGCCGCAGCGCCGTCACCTGGTTGCTGAAGTTCTGGACCGCCCACAGGCGGTCCGCCTCGAGGAGGATGCCGTCGACGTTTGGAACGTCCGCCCCGGCGATCGGCAGGCTCACGCCCGTGCCGGAATCGACCCTGTAGAGCGTGCCGTCGCCGCTATGAGCCACGATCAGGGTCTTGCCGTCCGGGGTCGCGGCGATGCCGTTCATGTTGAAGGCGCCCGACAGGTGGGCGGCGGGGCCGCTCACGACGAGCGTCGACGGGGCACCGATCGACCCACCGGCACCGATCGGCACCCGATACAGGTTCGGCCGCGCTGAATCAGTGAACCACGCCGCCCCGCCTGCAACGATCACGTCATTGATGATTGTTGGCCCATCGGCCGGATTCGCGAACTGCAGGGTGGCAATGTCCGCGCCGGTCCGAGCGTTGTAGACGTATCCCTGCCCCGTGAACCCACCAGCGACGAACAGCAGGTTGTCGGGGACGGCGACCTTCATTCCCAATGCCATCCTGCCGTCCGGAGCGTCGATGAACAACGAGGCGGTCCCCGCTCGGAGGTCGCCGCGGTAGATGTCGCCCTTGAACAGGTCCCCGGCGAAGAAGCTGGATCCGATGCCGGTCGCGATACCCTCGGCAGATGTCGCTCCCGGCAGGGTGATCGTCCCACGGAACGACGCGGCCGAGGCAACGCCAGTAAGGCCGGCACCCACGAGGACAGCGGCAATCGAGAAGGCACTGATGAAACGCTTCATGCGAGAACTCCTCCAGATCCCCCCGGCGCTCCCTCAGATCGCCATATCGTGCACCTCAGGCGTCGAGAGGACAAGGCCGAGGCCCTCAGCCGCCGCCCAACAACTCCCTGAACGCGTCCTCGTCGAGAACGGTCACGCCGAGCTCCTGGGCCTTGGCCAGCTTCGTGCCGGCGCTCTCGCCGGCGACGAGGTAGTCGGTCTTCTTCGAGACGGAGCCCGCGGGTTTGCCCCCGGCGGCGCGGATCGCCTCCTCGGCCTCCTGGCGGCTGAACCCCTCGAGCGTCCCGGTCACGACGACTGACTTCCCCGTCAGCGGCCCGGCGGCCGCGACTGCCCGAGGCGCGGGAAGCTCGGGCTCGATGCCGGCGTCGACGAGGTCGTCGAGGATCTCGACCCCCGGTCCGCCGAAGTAGTCGGCCAGGCTGGTCGCGACGGTCGGGCCGACGCCCACCACCTCCTCGAACCGCTCCGGATGCTCGCGCGCCGTTTCGGCCAGGAAACGGGCAGCCCGCGAGAACCAGCCGTCGGCGCCCGTCATCGGCTCGCCCTCAGTCGCTGGCAGCTCCGCCGCCAACCACGCGGCCAGCTCGATCGCCGTCGTCCAGCCGACCTGGGGAATGCCGAGCGCGGCGATGATCCGTTCCAGTGGCCGGCGACGGGACTTCTGGATCGCGGTGTGGAGGTTCTCCGCGCTCTTGCGAGCGAATCGCTCGAGGCCCTCCAGATCCTCGACCGACAGCCGATAGAAGTCGCCGCGGCGCTTGACGAGGCCCCGTTCGAGGAGCTGAGAGAGCACCGCCCAGCCGGCACCCTCGATGTCCATCCCGCCGCGCCCGACAAAATGCCCGTATTCCTGGCCGACCCGCGCCGGGCAGAAGGGGTTCGGGCAGTAGTGCCGGACGGCGCCCTCATCGCGGACGATCGGTGTGCCGCAGACCGGACAGGCCGCCGGCATCTCGTATTCGCGCTCGGCGCCTGTCCGCTTCTCCGGCAGCGATCGGACGACCTCGGGGATGACGTCGCCCGCCTTCTGGAGGATGACGTGATCGCCAATCCGGATGTCCTTGCGACGGACCTCGTCGAGGTTGTGGAGGGTGGCCCTCGCAACGGTCGAGCCGGCGACCTTCGTCGGGCGGAGATGGGCGACCGGCGTCAGCGTCCCTGTCCGCCCGACGTACGGAACGATGTCCTCGACGACGGTCTCGACCTGCTCGGGCGGGAACTTGTAGGCGATCGCCCAGCGCGGCGCCCGGCTGACCATGCCGAGACGCTCCTGCTGATCGAATCGATCGACCTTGACGACGACGCCGTCGGTCTCGTACGGGAGGGCGTGTCGGTCCTCGCGCCAGGTCTCGGTGAAGGCGATGACGCCCTCGATGTCGAGGCCCGCCTCGCGGTTCGGGTTGACCGGGAAGCCGAGGGCCTCGAGGCGCTGCAGCGCCGCCGACTGGGAATCGACCTCCGACGGGCCGCCCTCCTCGAGGAGCTGGTACGACCAGGTCGAGAGCAGCCGGTCGGCCGTCACCTTCGGATCCTTCTGGCGGAGCGAACCGGCCCCGGAGTTGCGAGGATTGGCGTAGAGCGGCAGCCCGGCCTCCTCGCGTTCGGCGTTGATCCGGGCGAACTCTGACTTCGGCATGAAGACCTCGCCGCGAGCGTCGAGGGTCGCCGGTTCCTTCAGTCGGGCCGGGATCGAGGAGATCGTGCGCAGGTTGGCAGTGACGTCCTCGCCCGTCGTCCCGTCGCCCCGGGTCGCGCCCTGGACGAACCGGCCGCGCTCGTACCGGAGCGTGATCGCGAGGCCGTCGATCTTGAGCTCGGCGACATAGCGAAGGTCGACTGCGGGTTCCGGCGCCGGCGACAGGCCGAGACCACGCCGGACCCGGGTGTCGAACGCCCGAAGCTCGTCGTGGCCGAAGGCGTTGCCGAGTGACAGCATCGGCCGGCGATGGCGGACTTCGTCGAATGTCGTGCTGATCGCGCCGCCGACCCGTTGCGTCGGTGAATCGGAGGTGATCAGCTCCGGATGGGCGGTTTCGAGCGCGACGAGCTCGCGAAACTGCGCGTCGTACTCGGCGTCGGACAGCTCCGGCGCGTCCTCCTGGTAGTAGAGCCGGTTGGCCCGATCGATCACCTCGGCGAGCTCCGTGTGGCGGGCCACAGCTGCGTCGGCGGTCAATGCCTCGGCGGCGGTGACGAGGGCCGCGTCGACGGGCAGGCGATCGCTGGTTTCGGTCATTCCATCCACGGGATCACTTCGGCGGGCGCCGACGGCGGAGCCTGGAAAAGAGTGATCCGGACGCCGGGGTCCACGGCTGATCCGTCCCGGCGGCGAGCGAGGAGCTCAGGCGGAAGCGCCGGAAACACGCCCTGGAGCTGATCCACATCCATCGGCTCGGGACCGAACTGGGTTAGCACGCCGCTGGGTTCCGCGCGGACGATCCAGTCCGAAACCGCGTCGGCTACGAGCTCGCGATAGGGCTCGCCGAACCAGCCGAGCCACGTTGGAAGGGCCGGGAGACCAACCCACCATCGGGCGCGCGGAAGCGGTCCCATTTCCGATCGCTGGTCAAACGA
>DATHGS010000161.1:0-2319 GCA_035490155.1 Candidatus Methylomirabilota bacterium
GTTCGTCGGGCGGCTGGATGACATCAACCAGGACGGCATGATCGTCATCCGCGAGCTGTCCGAGATCGTCGCGATCCACGAGCTCGACACCGAGGTCCTCGCCGCCTCGATCCGGAACCCGCTCCACATGACCCAGGCGGCCCTCGCCGGCGCCCACGTCGCCACCCTGCCGTTCAAGGTCCTGCAGCAGATGGTCCACCACCCACTGACGACGTCCGGAATCGTCCAGTTCAGGTCCGATTGGGAGAAGGCTCGCGCCGCGCTCGCCGCCAAGGCCCCAACCGCCGGCTGAGCCGACCGAGTCGTCGGCCCGTTGGCCGGGCTCGAGCCCCTGGCCGACCCGATTCGGCTGCCAACCGGGCACTGGCCGGAACCGACACGCTCCACCGCGCCCGAACGGCAGCGGAAATCAAGCAGCCATGAGCGATGCCGTTCTTGGCATATTTCGCGTCGCCCGGGCCGACTGGCGCTGCGCCCGCTCCGAGTTGATGCAAAGAACGGCATCACCAATCGACGGTGACATTTTCCCGCGGATCGAGTCAGGCGTCGCGCGGTGGGATTCTCCTGACGTCGAACCACGCCGCGACGCGGCGGGATGCACCATAATCGATCATCGATAGGGCCCCGCGGCGGCGACCTGTTCGGAGGACAGACCGTGTCGGCGAACGAGGAGATCCTCGGTCAGTTCCTGGGCGACGAGACGTTCCCCGTGACGTGGGTGTCGGAGATCGAGAAGGACTTCTTCTGGGTCTACGACGATCTCCACATCCCGCACCCGGTCAGTCCGATGTTCTTCGACATCGGCGGCTGGTGGCTCAGCTGCGACCATATGTTCCGACGGTTCGGGACGCCGTTCGCGGTCGACTGGCTGGCGAAGAACGTCAACGGCTACGTCTACACGACGGCCATTCCAGCCGAGCCGGACCTCCGCATCGAGGGCACCGAGTACAGCTCGCGCTACGCCGCCCGGGTTCCGCGCGACGCCGCGTTCGCGACGGCGATGGGCGGCTACCTCGACACGGTCCTGCCGGTCTACGGCGCGCACTTCGCGGACTGGTGGCACGACCGGCTCGTCCCCGAGATGCAGCGGAACTTCGCGTACCTCGAGGAGCATCTCGACGCCGCGGGCGACATGAGCCTGGCCGAGACCGCGACACTCCTCGAGGACGCGATCGACATCCACGATCGGCACTGGAAGATCCACTGGATGCTGAACTTCGCCCAGCTGTCGGCGACGCTCAAGCTCCGGGCCGTCATGGAGGAGACCCGCGGGGCGGTCGATGAGGAGCTCCTGGGCCGGCTCCAGAACTCGGCGAAGGACCGCAACTGGGACTCGATCGAGGCCCTCTGGCGAATGAAGAACGAGGTCCGCGACGACGACGAGCTGCGGGTTGCCTTCGGGGCGGGCGACGCCGAGGCGATCGGGACGGCACTGCGCACCTCCGAACGCGGTCGGCTGTTCATCGCCGATCGCCTCGAGCCCTATCAGCGCGAGTTCGGCTGGCATGCGGTCTGGAGCCACGAGTTCATTTTCCCGACGGTCCGCGAGCAGGAGGAGCCGGTCCTCGACCTCATCAGGGGCTATCTCGACAGCGACTACGACTACCCCGCGGCGATCGAGGTCATGCGTCGGGACATCGAGGCGGCGTCGCGCGAGATCCTCGACGGCCTCGAGGGCGAGGCACTCGCCGAGATGAGCGTCGCGAACGAGACGAATCTCCGGATGGCGCCACTCACGCCCGACCATCACTTCTACATCGACCAGGGCGCGAACGCCCATGTCCGGCTCGTCCTGCTCGCGATCGGCCGGAAGCTTGTCGAGGCCGGTCGGCTCGACGCGCCCGACGACGTGCTGTTCCTCAGGTACAACGAACTCCGGATGCTGATCGGCAACGCGTCCGTTGTCGACGGCCGCGGGCTGGTTGCGGCCCGCCGGACGGAGCGCGAGGCGTCCAAGCAGCTCCAGCCGCCAAATTGGATCGGGACCGCGACGCCGTCCCAGCTCGCCTTCCCGTACCTCGTGAACTGGGGCTACCCGGAGCGTTTCCATCAGGGCCGGCCCGCCGCCGAGGGACCGGTCACCGGGATCGCCGCATCGCCCGGCCAGGTCGAGGGGATCGCCCGGGTCGTGATGACCGTCGACGAGTTCGACGACGTGGCCGACGGCGACATCCTCGTCTGCCAGATGACGAACCCGGCCTGGGTCGTGCTCTTCACGAAGATCGCCGGTCTCGTCACCGACACCGGTGGGACCACCTCGCACCCGGCCGTCCTCGCCCGGGAGTTCGGGATCCCGGCGGTCATCGGCACGTCCGTGGC
>DATHGS010000162.1:0-3815 GCA_035490155.1 Candidatus Methylomirabilota bacterium
TGATCGAGCGCCACTTCGACCTTCGCCCGGCGTCGATCATCGCGGCGCTTGACCTGCGCCGCCCGATCTACCGCCAGACCGCCGCCTACGGCCATTTCGGCCGGCCCGATCTCGATCTGCCATGGGAGCGGACCGACAAAGCCGCCCTCCTGGCGTCCGAGGCGCGCATCGCCCAGCCGGAGCCGGTCCCCGCGGCGTAGTTCCGGGTCGCGGCTCCGTGCCGCGGCCGACCTCCGCGCCCGCGCCGCTCCCCATTTCAGCGATACGCTCCCCGGGACAGCACTAGCGCGTGCCCCGGCGAATGTTTGGGTGCCGTTCGGCCCGTCTCCGGCCGAAATTAGCTTGGGAAGTCTATTGGCCGGTCGCGGAGCCATTCACCGGCCCCGGGGAAGCGAACAACGCTCCCGTGGGGAGCGTATGACGACGTTTCGGGGGCGGGCGGCTGCGGCGGGGGGCTAGGCCGACTGCTCGGTGATCATCTGGGCGACGCCCGCCCCGCGGCCGCTCGCTCGCCGCGCGTTGCGGGCGACGATGAGCTGGCCGACGATGAGGATCGTCAGCGTGATCAACAGCATCAGCGCCGCGACCGCATTCGTGGCCGGTGTCACGCCCTTCCGGATCGTGCTGAAGATGTAGAGCGGCAGGGTCGTCGAGCCCGCCCCGGAGACGAACGTCGTGATGACGTAGTCGTCGAAGCTGAACGTGAACGACAGGAGGAACCCGGCAACGACCGCCGGCAGCAGCTGCGGGAACGTGATTTGCCAGAACGTTCGCCATGGGGTCCCGTAGAGGTCGTAACTCGCCTCAACGTGGGTCCGATCCATCCCACTCAGGCGGGCGCGAACGAGCAGCATGACGAGGCTGATATTGAACAGGGCATGGGCCGCGATGATCGTCGGAAAGCCCAGTTTCAGCTTCAGCCCGAAGATCGGGTTGATCACATCGAACGAGCTCGAGAAGAACACGAGCGTGGCGAGGGCGATGACAATCTCGGGGACGATGATGCTGACGAACGTCAGCGCCTCGAACGGTCGCTGGAACCATTTCGGCGCTCGCTGCAGGCCGAGGGCCGCCATCGTCCCGAAGACCGTCGAGATGATGGCCGTGCTCGTTGCGACGATGAAGCTGTTCGTCAGCGCGCTCTGGACGACCTTGTCCGAAAGGACGCTCGCGTACCACTTGAGGCTGAAGCCCTGCCAGTCGGTCACCCGCCGGTTCGTGGCGTTGAAGCTGAAGATCACGACCACGATGATCGGGATGTAGAGGAACAGGTAGATGAGGAGGGTATGGCCCCGAAGCCAGCCCTCCACCAGGCCGCCGAACCGCTCGCCCCGCGGCTTCGGCAGGCGCTTGGCCTCGGCCGTGCCCGCGACCATCGGACGTCCCGAGGCGGCGGCCGGGCCCGCGGAGGCGCTCATATGACGCTCACTTCACGGGTCTTGCGGCCGCGGTTCGCGAACCACAGGTAGAAGATGACGCTGACCAGCATGATCAGGATCAGTACGACGGCCCGCGCCGCGCCCTCGGGCCAGTTGCGTGACTCCAGGAACTGGAGCACGAGCTGGTTGCCGATGAGGAAGACGCGCCCGTAGCCGAGGATGGCCGGGATGACGTACTCGCCCATCAACGGGATGAAGACGAGGATGCTCCCGGTGAGCAGGCCGGGCAGGATGATCGGCAAGGTGATCTGGCGGAAGGTCGACCAGCGGCCGGCCCCGAGGTCCTTGGAGGCCTCGACGAGTGTCCGATCCATCCTCTCGAGCGTCACGTAGATCGGGAAGATCATGAGCGGCAGGTAGCCGTAGACCACCCCGAGCAGGACCGCCGCCGGCGTGCCGAGGATGCGGAATCCGGGATCGCCGATCGAATCGCCGATGAACCCGCCCAGGCCGTCCGGCCCGAGGATCGTCAGCCAGGCGTAGGTCCGGATCAGGAAGCTCGTCCAGAACGGGACGACGAGCAGCACGATGAACAGCGACTTCCGACGGCCGGCCCGGGTGGCGATGAAGTAGGCGATCGGCAGGGCCGCGAGCAGGCACAGGATCGTCCCGGCGAGTGAGAGCCAGAGGCTGGTCGTGAACGGTGTCAGGCGCTCGAAGGCACTGCCGTAGTTGTCGAGCGTGAAGCCCGGCGCGTAACTGCCGTGATTGCCCTGCAGCCCGAAGCTCATGACGACGACGATCGCCAGCGGCAGGACCAGCAGGATGATGTACCAGAGGCTGGCGGGAAGCACCAGGACCGTGGTCAGGGCGGCCGACCGTATCGAGCGCGGAGGCCGTGCCGGACGAACCGGCACGGCCTCGGTGGTTTCGGCCATCGGCGCGAGGGTGGGTCGGGGTCCTAGGCCTGCCCGATCTTCGACTTGAACTCTTCGTAGATCGAGGCGCGCAGCTTGCTGCCCGAGTTGTCCTTTTGGCCCTCCAGCTTGGCCTGGACGTCCGCTGGCACGTAGAGGGCCGGATCGGACGTCACCTTGGGATCGATGAACTCCTTCGCCGCGCTGCTGCACGAGGCGTACTGGTTGGTCATCGTCTCGAGGGCCTGGTGGTGGGGCTCAAGGATGAAGTTCAGAAACGCGTTCGCCGCATTCGGGTGCGGGGCATCGGCCAGGACGACCCACGTGTCCATCCAGAAGACCGTTCCATCGTCGGGGATGAGGTATTCCACGTCGGCCGTTGCCGGCTTGTCGCGGAGCTCCAGGATCCCGCCCGTCCAGGTCAGCCCAAGGACCGCCTCGCCGGTCTCGATCTTGGTGTTGTACTGGTCGGAGTCGAGGGCCAGGACATGCGGCGCCAGCGCGAGCAGGAGCTCGCGGGCCTGTCCGAGCTCGGTCGGATCGACCGAGTTCAGCGAGTAACCGAGTGCCTTCAGGGGTGCGACGAACACGTCGTCGGGCGAGTCGACGATGACGATCCGGCCGGTGTACTTGGGGGCCACCTCGAAGAACGCCTTCCAGGTCTTGACCTCTTCCTTGACGAACTTGGTTCGCACCGTGATGCCGGTGGTGCCCCAGTCCTTCGGCAGCTGCCACTCGTCAGTGGGATCCCACCACTGCTTCTTGAACGTGTCGTCGATCAGGGCGGCATTGGGGATGTGGGGCAGGTCCAGCTTCTGGATGAAGCCCTGGTCGCGCATGGCCGGGACGAAGTTGGCCGTCGGCGCGCTGATGTCCCACTGGCCGGTGGCGCCGCCCTGGAACTTCGCCATCATCTCGTCGTTGGAGGCGAAGGTGTCGTACGTGAACTTGTCGACGCCGAACTCCTGCTGGAACGCCTTCATGTTGTCCGGGTCGACGTAGTCGCCCCAGTTGTACATGAACAGTTCCTTCTCGACGACGACAGCCGCCACACTCGGTGCCGCCGAGGCCGTCGGCGCCTCCGAGGCGGCGGACGTCGGGGCGGCCGAGGTCGTGGCCGCCGCCGACGGGGATGACGAACCGCCAGACGAGCACGCCGCGAGGAACGCGGCTGCCGCGGACAGGCCGCCGGCATACATGAAGCCGCGCCGGCTCAGTGGTGTTTGCGCCATCCTCCGGATGACCTGATCGAGATCCTGGTCCGTCACGGTTCGAGCTCCTCCTCCCGGGTCACCGGGTTCAAGCGCCCCCTCAGTCCACGAGGATGAGGTTCGCCTCCTCGTGCCAGCGAGCGAGCACCGGATCGCCCGGCCCCGCTCCCAGCCCATTCCCAGCCCCCGCTGCGTTCTGACGGCGAGCAACGAGCTCGCCGACCGCGTCGGTTTCGATTCGATATTCGGTCTGGTCGCCGAGATAGGTCCCCTGCTGGATGCGACCCGGCACTACCGTCCAGCCGGTC
>DATHGS010000163.1:0-7531 GCA_035490155.1 Candidatus Methylomirabilota bacterium
CGCCACGGTCATCCGGCCGCTCGCTCGACTCGTCGCTGGGCTGAAACGACGTCCTGAGCACGTCCCAAACCGGAGAATGCTGGTGGAAACAGCATCGCTCAACACAGGGCGAGCGACCGCGGCGAACCAGGGCGACGCGAACGAACCTTCATCGGATCGGAGACCGTCGCGCAATCCTGGGGCATCATCCTCTCGACGTGCGGACGTGTCACACCCGCCACCACGCGCGCCCGACGTTGAACGCCTCCGCAACCAGGACCCCAATGCCCGACTTCGCTACACCCGACCAGTCCACCGACCCTGCCTCTATCGATCCCCCGCAAGAGGTGGCTGCGCCCTACGCGACGGAACCGTCGACCGAACCTTCGCCGGCGACAGAATTGTTGGCCCCGACCGACGCGCCACCCGACGTCGCGCAGCCGTCGATCGACCAGCCCATCGTCGCCGCGCGGCCACGCTCTCGGCGGCCCGGTGGCGCCGTCAAGGGCCTGATCGTCGCGTCAGCTCTCGCGCTGACCTTCGGGGCAGGGGTCGGGATCGGGAGGACGATCCCCGATCAGGCGGGCGGTGGAACGGCGATCGCCGCATCGCCATCCGCGAGCGACGGCGAGCTCGCCCTGATCCGCGAGGCGTGGGACACAATCCACCAGAATTACGTCGACGCCAAGGATCTCAACGATCAGACGCTCGCCTACGGCGCGATCAACGGCCTGACCGACGCTGTCGGCGACACCGGCCACACGAGCTTCCTGACGCCGCAGGAGCGCCAGTCGAGCCAATCGTCCCTGTCCGGTTCCTATGTCGGGATCGGCGCCGAGATGGACACGACCAGTGACGGCCTGCCGCTCGTGGTCGGGGTCTTCCGCGGCAGTCCGGCCGATGGCGCGGGTCTCCATGCCGGGGACATCCTGATCGACGTCGACGGGCGATCGACCGCCGGCTCGAACCTGGACACGGTGATCGGCTGGGTTCGGGGGGAAGCCGGGACGACCGTCGTGCTGACGGTCAAGGCCGGGACCGACGCCCCGGAACGCACCCTCAAGATCGTTCGCGCCGACGTTCACATCCAGCCCGTCTCGTGGACGATGGTCGCCGGCTCGAAGACGGCCGTGGTTCGGCTCGAACAGTTCTCCACGGGCGCGTCCGATGCCCTCATCGCGGCCCTCAGCGCCGCTCGCGCAGCCGGCGCCGATCGGCTCGTCTTCGATCTCCGCGGCGATCCTGGTGGCTACGTCGGCGAGGCCGTCGCCGTCGCCAGCCAGTTCCTTGCCTCGGGGACCGTTTACATCGAGCGCAACGCCAAAGGTGAGGAGAAGGCGACACCCGTGAAACCGGGCGGCGTGGCCACCGATCTGCCGCTCGTCGTCCTGGTCGACCACGGCACGGCGAGCGCTTCAGAGATCGTCGCGGGAGCCATTCAGGACGCGGGTCGGGCGAAGGTTGTCGGCGTCACGACGTTCGGGACCGGGACGGTCCTCGGCGAGTTTCCGCTGTCGGACGGCTCCGCGCTCCGGATCGGGACGGTCGAATGGCTGACCCCGAAGGGCCGCGTCATCTGGCACGCAGGCATCGCGCCAGACGTCACGGTCACGCGTGCGGACACGATCCTCCCGACGGTCCCCGACGACCTTCGGACGATGACCGCCGGGCAGGTCGTCCAGCTCAAGGATCCGCAGCTGAAGAAAGCCCTCGAGCTGGTCGCCGCAGCGAACTGATCGCCGGGTCGGGTGCGGCGGAGGCGTGCCGAAGATGCATCAGGCACGTGCCTGACCCGTAAGGCAGGGGTACAGGGCCGGCACTGATCTTTGAGGCACGCGCCTCCCCGGGGAGGGGTTGCGCCCCGATGGCGGGGGGTCCGGCGACCGATACGTTACGGACAGGTCGGCCGACGGTCGCCACAGAGCGCGAATGGAGAGGGCCATGCATCCGCACATCTATCAGGAACTGGCAAAGATCAAGATCGCAGAGCAGCTCCAGTACGCGGAGCGCCAGCGTTTGCTTCGGGACGCGGTGAACGATCGGCCCCGGTCGATCGACTTCTCGAGCCTCGGCCAGCGCCTCCGGGTCCGCCTCTTCGGCGGCACGGCCTGGGGCCGCAAGTCGACAGGCGGTACGCCGGCGGGCGCGACCACGTAGGTCTCCCCGGGCGCCACCGTCAGACGACCCGTCACTCATCGGCCGGCCGGGCCCCCAAGGGACCGTCCGGCCGATCCGCGTGCCCGCCGGCCACTCCCGAATGGATCGAGACAGGCCGGGGACGGCTTCCGCGTACGATCTGCGCCTGCGTGACGCCGCGGCCTGCGGCGCGATCCGCGGAACGTGGAGGAACAGGCGATGCACCTGCAGGTCCGATGCAATCCGAAGTTGTCCCCGCCCGACGTCGAGAAGTTCCTCGATCGGCTCGCCAAGGCCGACGTGAACCTGGGCGGAGCCGGGGGCAGCAATGCCGAGTTCGGGGGCGAGTTCGCGGTCGCCCTCGAGGACGAAGACCAGAAGAAGGCGACTGATGCCCTCGACAAGCACCCCAAATATGAGTACAGGCTGCTGGAGGCGGGCGTCGATCCCGGTCTGACCCTGTGTTGGGTCAAGGATGAACCCGGCTCCTTGCTCCGCGACTGCATCACCGGCGTCGCCGAGGCGAACCGCAAGAGCGGCCGAAAGATCCGCGACGTGCTGATCGGCGTCAAACGGGCCGAGGGCATCCCCGTCCAGGTCTATTCGGAGTAGGCCGAACGCGGAGTGCTCGCGGCGGCGTCAGCCTCGCCGCCCGGGCGGGGTCTCGACCACATCCTCCTCGTCGGAGCTCAGGAGCCCCAACCGGGCGGCCGCCATCGCCGCCTCGACGCGGTTCGAGACGCCGAGCTTGTCGAGGATGTGGGTGACGTGGACACCGGCGGTCTTGCGGGTGATGAACAGTCGATCGGCGATCTCGCCGTTGGACCAGCCGGCGGCGACGAGTCGCAGGACCTCGATCTCGCGAGCGGACAACCCGCCCGTTGTCGCGCCGCGATCGACTGCGCTGGGTGGCGGAGGCGTGGCGCCGGCCAGGGGGACGGCCCCGTCGGCTTCATCGACTGGGTCGATGTCCAGCTTGATCCGGGCCCGCCTCGCGAGGATCTCGATCTCCGCCCTGAGCGGCGCCGCCCCGAGACGGACGGCGGAACGCCACGCTAATTCCAACTCGGCGGCGACATCGGCTTTGATGCCCGTCCGGCGGAGCGCCGTCTCGACATTCCGGTAGCGCGCATACGCCGCCTCCGCGGGATCGAGGACCCCATCCCACGCCGCGACCGCCCGGGCCCACGGCTCGGGCTCGGTCAAGCCGTCGAGGCGGGACGTCTCGGCGGATGCCGTGGCAACCCAGGCCTTCGCGCTCGGCGTCGATGCGCGGTCGGCGAGCGCGGCGAACCGCTCGCGGAGGACGGCGGCTCGGGCCATGACCTCGGCCAGTCCAGCCTCATCGCGGGTGGCGCGGGCCGCGTCCGCCATTTCGGCGAGGGCTCGAAGGCCGAGTCCCACCAGCGGCATCCCCCAGAGCGCGTCGCCGATGACCTCGACGTGTGCCAGGCCGTCGTCAACCGCGGCCGCTGCGGCGTCCGGCCGCCGCTCGAGCAGCGAAACTTCTGCAGCGACTGTCGCCAGGAAGACGGCCGTGTCGGGGTCGAGTGAGCCCCGGTCGACGGCGGCGAGCCTGCGCTGGGCCTCGGCAATCGCCCCTCGCCGAGCGAGCAACCGGGCGCGGACCGCGGCGAGGTATGGCGTGCCCTGGCCACGCTGGTCGAGGGCAAGGCCCTCGACCGTTGCCCGGTCTGCATCGTCCCAGCGACCGAGCCGGATGAGGATGTCGCCCGCCAATGCCGCGAGGTCCATCCCGTACCGTCGCTCGAGGCCGCCGGCTCGGGCGGCGGCGCGGGCAGCGGTCACTTCCTCGAGCCCTTCGTCGAGATGATCCGCGGCGAGGAGGTTGAGGCCCAGGTTGTGTCCGGTGACGACGAACAGCTCGGTCGGCTCCGAGCCCGCGAGCAGGTGCGACGTTCGGAGCTCGCGGAGGCCCGCATCGATCTCGCCGAGCGCGACCAGGTCCGAGCCGAGCATATTCCGGGCGCGACTCTCCTCCGGAACCGCTGCGGCCTTGACGGCGTATTCGATCGCCTCGTCGCAGACGGACCGCGATTCCGCCCACCTGCCGAGGCCCATGAGGGCCCCGCCAAGAGCGCCCAGGACGCGAGCACGCCCCGCCGACGGTGGGTCGGCCGGCACGAGTCGAACCGCCTCGCGATGCTCCACGAGCGCCGCGTCGCCTTCGCCACGGGCCCACATCAGGTAGCCGAGCCGGGCATGGAGTAGCCCGGCGAGGCCCGGATCGGCGACCGGGTCGGACATCGACAACGCGTCGCGGATGAGCTCGATGCCGCGGTCGAACTGGCCGGTCAGATCGGCGGCCTCGGCCGCGCGGCGGCGAATGTCGATCCGTTCGGCGACCCCCGGAAGCGCGTCCAGGGGCAGGACGGTCTCGAGACCGATCGCACGCTCGAACAGCCTCAGGGCGTCGGCGTAGGCGTGGACCGCGTCCGCTGCGGTGGCCGCGGTGATCGCCGCGCGGTGGGCCTCGACCGGCCGGTTGGCCGCCGCCCAGTGACGGGCCAGCTCGGCAGTCGCTCCGGCTGGGGTGTCGTCGGCGAGCTCCGGACTGGCCTCGAGCTGGCGGGCCATCCGCTCGTGGAGATCGCGACGCTCGCCAGCGGACAGCTCCACCTCGACGACCTCGCGCAGCAGCTCGTGGCGGAACGCATGACGACCGTCGGGCAACGCCACGAGCACCCCGCGCGTCGTCGCTTCGCGCATCGCGGCGCCGACTTCACCCTCGGGGCGGTCGACGAGCGGGCCGATCAATCGCTCATCGACGGGCCGGCCGGCCACGGCAAGGGTCCGGACGATCGTGAGGGTGTCTCGATCGAGGGTGGCGACACGCGCGAGGAGCGCGTCGACGAGCGACGGCATGTGCGACGCCTGCGTGTCGTCCCGCGCGGCGAGCAGCTCCTCCGCGAAGAGTGGATGGCCCTCGGAGCGATGCCAGACCGAATCCACGACCTCGTCCGTGACCGGACCACCCTCGATCGCCTCGAGCTGCCGAAAGAGGTCCGTCCGCGACAGGCGCGCGAGGTCGATACGGATGGCGCCCGGCGCCCGACCGAGCTCGGACAGCCAGGCGAGAACCGGGTGGCCGGGAGGCAGGTCGTCCGTGCGACAGGTGAGGATCGCCACGAGGCGTTCCGTCGTGACGTTGCGGACGAGGAATGTCACGAGATCCCGGGTCGCGGGATCGATCCACTGGACGTCCTCGATGATCGCGAGGGCCGGCGTCTGGCTCCCCAGTCGCTCGAGGACACCGAGGAAGCGTTCGAACAGCCGGGCGCGATCGACGGCGGACCCGGCGCCAGTTGCTGGTTCGGCAGCTGGGTCGAGCGCCGCAAGCTCGGGCAAGAGGACCTGGAGGTCAGTCAGCGCGGGGCCGAGCAGGTCGCGCATCCGCTCCGGCGGCGTCTCGCGGGCAAGGCCCCGCAATGCCTCGACGAACGGCAGGTACGGGAGTCCATCGCCGCCGAGATCCAGGCAGGCGCCGTGGAGAACCGCCGATCCGCCAGCCCGGGCGCGTTCGATCGCTTCCCGGACGAGCCGGCTCTTCCCGATTCCCGCCTCGCCTCTGACCAGCAGCAGGGCCGGCCGGCCCAGCGCGGCAACCTCGAGGCCGTGTTCGATCCGGGCCAGCTCAACGTCACGGCCGACAATGATCGGGCTCGACCGATTCCCCACGCCCCCGATAGTAGTACGACCGACTGACCACAGCGTCTGCAGGTCGATGACCAGGCGCCACGTTTCGGCGGCGGTCATCGGGGCTCAGCCGGGCGCCGGCCGCGTCACTATCTCTCGCGGAAGCAACCGTCGGCTGCGCCCTGTCGCGGCCCATGGCGCCGACCCTTGCCGGCTCCAGCCGCGCCACGCCGCCGCGGTCTCGGCCGTGGTCGCGAGCGGGCCCGGCGGCTCCTCCGCGATTCGTCGGGCATCGTTTCGTTCTTGCGCGATGTCGAGGGCTCGTGCCCCCAGCAGGTAGACCAGTGCCTTCATTGTCGTTCTCCCGCGAACCGGCTCGGGCGGCCGGTGGTGGGAACAGCGTCGTGGACGAGAGAGCAACGGCCATCGGGCTGTCACCGCATTGGCCCGCGGGCGCCTACCTCAAAGAACGAAAGAGTGCGAATCCGGGCAATCGGTTGCTCAGAGCAGCTCGCCGTGAGCGGAGCCGGTCGGCTCGCCATCGCGCGGGCGAGGCTCCTCGCCCGGCGCGTAGGACGGCTTCGGCGGCGACGCCGGCGCCCCGGCCTCGCCGGAGTCGAGGACCCGCAGGCTGGGTCCCGACTGGCCCTCGATCGCGCCGACCCCGAACGGCACCCACTTGGCCGGGTCCTGGAGGCGGTGGGCCTCCGTATTGCCGCGGGTGTGAAGCTCGTTGAAGCCCCTCGGTTCGA
This sequence comes from Candidatus Methylomirabilota bacterium, assembly GCA_035490155.1. Classification (GTDB taxonomy): domain Bacteria; phylum Chloroflexota; class Limnocylindria; order Limnocylindrales; family CSP1-4; genus CF-46. The sequence continues at coordinate 6,525 of DATHGS010000163.1, forward strand.
TCCACATCCGCTCGCCCTGGAGCAGCCCGAGGACGCCCGACTGGCCCGGCTCCGATCGCTGGTTCTGGCAATAGGCGCAGGCCGCCTCGTCGTGGCGCTCGTAGGTCGGCGGCTCCTCGTACGTCGTGATGTAGCCCTCGTAGTTGCGCAGCACGACCTTGTGATCCGAGTAGCTGATCAGGTAGTTCGGCATGACCGGGATCTTGCCGCCGCCGCCCGGCGCGTCGATGACAAAGGTCGGGACCGCGTAGCCCGAGGTGTGGCCGCGGAGGCCCTCCATGATCTCGAGGCCCTTGCCGACCGGGGTTCGGAAGTGGCCGGAACCCTCGACGAGGTCGCACTGGTAGAGGTAGTAGGGCCGGATTCGGTTCTCGACGAGCCGATGGACGAGCGCCCGCTGGATGTGGACGCAGTCGTTGACGCCGGCGAGGAGCACGCTCTGGTTGCCGATCGGAAGCCCTGCCTTCGTCAGCTTGTCGACCGCCCGGCTGACCTCGGGGGTGATCTCGTTCGGGTGGTTGAAGTGGAGGTTGATCCAGAGCGGGTGGTACTTCTCGAGCATCGCGCACAGCTCGTCGTCGATCCGTTGCGGCAGGAAGACCGGCACCCGCGAGCCGATCCGGATGATCTCGATGTGGGGGATCTCGCGGAGGCCGCGGAGGATCTTCTCGAAGAGCTTCGGGGCGAGGGTCAGGCCGTCCCCGCCCGAGATCAGGACGTCCCGGACCTGCGGGGTCCGGCGCAGGTACTCCAGCTGTGCCTCGTGGTCCTTGCGGTTGAAATTCTGCGTGGCGTCGCCGACGATCCGCGACCGGGTGCAGTAGCGGCAATAGCTCGCGCACTGGGTCGTGACAAGCATGAGCACGCGGTCGGGATACCGATGGACGAGGCCCGGCACCGGGGAGTGGCGATCCTCCGCGAGCGAGTCCTCCATCATCGCCGTGAACGCCTGGGCCTCGCGGCCCGTCGGGATGACCTGGCGCCGGATCGGGTCGTCGGGATCGTTC
>DATHGS010000164.1:0-3885 GCA_035490155.1 Candidatus Methylomirabilota bacterium
CCGGAGACGGCAGCAGCCGTCGGGGCGTACATGTGGGGCAACGCGATCCTCAGCCGTCACCCCATCCTGTCGTCACGGACCCTGGCGTTGCCCGTACCCGCCGACGACGACCTCGTCGAGCCGGATGGCTCCGGCCGAGAGCTCGCGGGGGTCAGGTATCGCGACGTGGAGCCCGGGATGCGCGAAGGCCGCTGCGCCCTCGTCAGCACGATCGATGATGGCTCTGGGCCGGTCACCGTCCTCTCGACGCACCTGACGTACATCGGCTCGACCCAGCGCCGCCGGCAGGCTGAGGCGATCGGCGAGTCCGTCACCACGCTTGACGGGCCGCTCGTCCTCCTGGGCGACCTGAACGCTCCGATTCACGCGGGCGAGCTCGCGCCACTGCGCGAATCGCTGATCGATGCCTTTCTCGCAGTTGGAGTCGCACCGGTCGACGAGCGGCGGCTGTCATGCGGCGATGCGGCGATCGACCATGTCCTCGTCCGCGATCTGACCCCGGTCTCGTGTCGGGTCGCCACCGAGGCCGGTGACGCGTCGGATCATTGGCCGGTCGTCGCGGTCCTCGAACGGTAAGGCGTCCGCAGCGGGCCTGCGAGCAGTGCGGCGTTCAGCCCTCCAGCCTTGAACGGAGCCGTTCGACCTGGTCCGCCAGCTCGGCCTCGCGTGTTCGAACGCCCTCGATCACGGCCGCGGGCGCCTTGCTGGTGAAGGCCTCGTTGGCGAGCCTCGCCCGGGCGGCTTCGAGAAAGCCCTCGGCCTCGGCGAGCTCCCGTTCAAGCCGAATGCGATCGGCGCGTGCGTCTGCGGAATCCCCGGCCGCGCCGCCAACCGCGATCATCGCCTCGATCTCGCCGGCGATCACTGCCAGACCGCCGCTTCCCATCGCGCCGTGCAGGGCCTCGCGCGTCAGGTAACGCTCGAGGGGTCGGGCGCGGGCAAGCCGCTCGATCGCGGGACGGAGCGCCTCGAACGCCGGCCCGAGAGCGACCGGCAGGGCGACCCCGACCGGAAGCCAGCTGGCGGGCTCGACATGAGCCTCCGAACGGGCGTTGCGGATCCCCCGAACGAGCTCGACCAGCGCCTGGACCTGTCCTTCCACGACGAGGTCGCGCTCCCCCACCCCGGGCCAGCGGGCGACGATGAGCATGGCCGGATCCGTCGCTCGATGGGGCAGCGCCCCCCACAGCTCCTCGGTCACGAAGGGCATGACCGGATGGAGCAGGCGGAGATACCCGTCGAGCGCCTCGACCAGCGTCCACCACGTTGCCTCGCGTTCGGCTGCCGGCAACGTCGCGTCGGCCAGGCGGATCTTCGCGAGCTCGAGGCCCCAGTCGCAGAACTCGGACCAGATCCCGTCGTACAGCGCCCGGGTCACCTCGGCGAAGGCGAATTCAGCGAGTGCCCGGTCGACCTCGCCCGTCGTGGCAGCGAGGCGCGAGCGGACCCATCGCTCGCCGGGGCCGAGGTGGGCCGGATCGGGTGTCGCTCGCGGCGCATCCGCCGCGATCGTGACCGGTCGCGCGCCGACGACGAACCTCGTCGCGTTCCACAGCTTGTTGGCGAAGTTCCGCGCGTTCTCGAGCTTCTGGTCGGAGAACCGCTGATCGTTGCCCGGTGTCGCGCCGTGGACGACGGCGAAACGCAGGGCGTCGGCGCCGGTCTCATCCATCACCCCGAGCGGGTCGACGACGTTGCCGGTCGTCTTCGACATCTTGCGGCCGATCGGATCGCGAATGAGGCCCGACAGCGCGATCGTCGCGAACGGGGTCTCGCCGGTCAGCTCGATGCCGAGCATGACCATCCGGGCAACCCAGAAGAAGATGATGTCGTAGGCCGTCTCCATGACGGTCGTCGGGTAGTAGCGGGCGTAATCCGGCGTGCTCTCCGGCCAGCCGAGCGTCGAGAACGGCCACAGGCCCGAACTGAACCACGTGTCGAAGATGTCCGGGTCCTGGGTCAGGTCGCTCGCCGGCCGGCTGCAGACCGCGCAGGCATCCGGACCCGCCTCGTCCGACGAGACGGTGACGTGGCCGTCAGGGCAGTACCAGGCCGGGATCCGATGGCCCCACCACAGCTGGCGCGAGACGTTCCAGTCGCGGATGTTCGTCAGCCAGTGCTCCCAGGTCTTCTCGAAATGCCCCGGGACGATCCGCGTCCGGCCGCTCCGGGTAGCCTCGAGGGCGGCCGCCGCCAGCGGCCCCGTCCGGATGAACCACTGGGTCTTGAGCCGCGGTTCGATGACGTCGTCCGAGCGCTGGCATCGCCCGATGACCATCTCGTGGGGCCGCTCCCCGGCGAGGTCGCCGCGGGCTTCGAGATCGGCCACGATCCGGCGGCGGGCCTCGTAGCGGTCGAGCCCGTCGTATGGCGTCCCTGTCCCGGCGATCGCCGCCGCGTCGTCGAGGATCGTCGGCATCGGCAGGCCGTGGCGCCGCCCGGTCTCGTAGTCGTCGTGATCGTGGGCCGGGGTGATCTTCACGGCTCCGGTCCCGAAGGCACGATCCACCACGGTATCGGCGATGACCGGCGCGTCCCGCTCGACGAACGGGATCCGGACCCGTCGCCCGACGAGCGCGCGATAGCGATCGTCATCCGGATGGACGGCGACGGCCGTGTCGCCGAGGATCGTCTCCGGCCTCGTCGTCGCGACGGTGATGGTCGCGGCCGGATCGGGCTGGCCGGTGGCCTCGTCGATGAGGTGATAGCGGACCGACCAGAGTGTGCCCGTCTCCGGCGTGGAGACGACCTCGAGGTCGCTGACGCTCGTCCGACAGCCCGGGCACCAGTTGACGAGGGCCTCGGTCCGGTAGGCAAGGTCGCGCTCGTAGAGTCGCCGGAAGGCGGCCCGGACGGCCCGCGCCGAGACCTCGTCCATGGTGTAGCGAAGACGGCCCCAGTCGAACGAGGCCCCGAGCCGCCGCTCCTGGCCGAGCATCACCTCGCGCGTCGCCGCCACGAACTCCCGCATCCGCTCGAGGTAGCGCTCCCGGCCGAGGCTCTGGCGGGTCTCACCCTCGGCCGCGATGATCCGATCGAGAACGAATTGAGCCGCGATCGAGGCATGGTCCAGACCGGGCAGGAAGAGCGCCGGCCGGCCGAGCATCCGGGCGTGGCGGATCATCAGGTCCTCGACCGTCGCGCGCTGGGCGTGGCCGAGGTGGAGCGAGCCGGTGATGTTCGGTGGCGGCTGGATGATGACGAATGGTTGGGCCTCGGGGTCGGCCGTGGAGCCAGCCCCGTCCGGCGCGAAGACATCGGCGGCCAGCCAACGCTCGTAAATGGCGCCCTCGAAGTCGGCCGGCCGGTAGGCCTTCGGCAGGTCATTCGTCGTCGTGTTCGTCGTGTCGGTCATCGTGTCGGCCCCGCCTGCTCGGCCCCTGAATCAAAAGCCCGCTCGTCCAGCGGACGAACGGGTCGTGGTACCACCTGCTGGTTCGGCGCCGGAGTCGGCTCGCTCATCGCGGCCGGGGTGGTCCGGTGCCCTCTTCGACGCGGTATCGGGCGTCTGCCGTCTCGGCTCGCGGGTGACGTTCACGCTGCCAGTCCCGCGCGGCTCGCACCGTCCCGCGCTCGCTTCGTGGCCGTGGAAGCGTTACTCCTCCCGGTCGCTGCCGTGAGGGCGGGAGTGTAGCACGGGCCCCCCGGCGATCCAGCCGGGTAAGGCGGGACAGGCGCCAGTCCATCGGTCGGACGACCGATGACCGACGCCCCTCGTGGCATCATCCTCGAGTCAGGGAACGGCGAGATCTGCCGGTCGAATATTTAAGGAGGAACAAGGGATGGCCAAGTTCATGGATGTCCATTCGGGGTTCGTCGGCGTGACGGCTGAGCAGCTCCAGGCAGCTCACGATGCCGACTTGGCGATCGAGAAGGACGAGGGCA
>DATHGS010000165.1:0-2057 GCA_035490155.1 Candidatus Methylomirabilota bacterium
AATGCTGCCACGCGGCACAAGAAGTCCAATCGTGTCCGCGCCGATGTCGAAGAGCGCATCGCGAGTGACCATCTTCGACAACTGCGGGAGCAGCGATCCGCCCTGGCGGACCGCGCCGGTGACAGCGTCGATCTCGACGACGCCGCGCTTGTCCTTCGACTGCCAGTGGAACTCGAACGCCCAGATCGGCCGGTAGCAGAGGTCGATCGTCTCGAGCGTCAGGGACTCCTCGATGACCCGATCCGCCTGGACCGGCTTCAGCATCTCGGCCAGCAGCTGGCGGACGACGAACGAAGCGCGGTGCTCTGGCGGCACGACGATCGTCTCGTCGGCGGCGAGCGTCGCCGGGTCGTTGATCTCGTCGCGCGGACCGGCCAGCACGGCAGCCGCATCGGTGACCTTCGCCCCACTCCGGGCGTCGGCGTCGAGCTCGTGGGCGATCTCCTCGCGGCAGTGCTCGATCGTCGGAAGGGTGAAGGTTCGGGCGGCCTGGCCCGACTCGGCGACTGGGAACGTTGTCCCGAGAACCGTCACCTCGCGGACTTCCGGCGCGCCGGCCACGACCGCGTAGTCCCGGCTCCGCTCGTAGACATAACGGGCCCGACCGGCCACGTGCCAGAACGGCTCGAGACGGCGCTGGCTGGCCACGAGCACGACGTCCTCGGCCCTGGGCCGCTGGAGCAGTGATCCGAGCCCGCTTCCGAACGACTGCGTCCGACGGTCCATGGCGCGCTGACGGAGGACCTCGACCCCTTCACGCTCCTGGAGGACGAAGATCCTCTCGGACCCGAGCTGAATCTCCATGACCGGTCGATCCCTCAGCAGACGTAAGCGGCGCCGGGAGGAGTCAACCTGCCTCCCCGGCCGGCGCACGATCGGTGCCCATCATCCGTCACGGCGCAATGGGCATTGCGGACGCCATTCCTGCGAGAGCGTCGTGACATCCGCGCCGGGATCTGGATCCTCGCGAAAACCGGATTCGGCGCATCATGTCGTGGCGACGGCATAGCAACGACGCTCGGTCTGACCAGCTGGCCGCCCGGGACCGAGCCGAGCTACTGGCGAACCCGAGCCGCATCGCCGAGTGAGGTCGTGGGCGATGGGTCGGCAGCCTGGGCCGGGGTCCGGACAACGGTTCGCGGCGCGGTCGGCCGGACGGGCGGCGATCGCCACCATGCCACTGCCGATGTCCCTGCCGATGGCGCTCGCGGTGCTGCGGTTCCGCCTCGCCGCGCTGCTGGCGGCGCAGCTGTTCGACTTCGGCACGTTCACGGTGATGATCGCCCGACACGGCATCGAGGCAGAGACCAATCCGATCATCGCCCAGGGTTTCCTGGCGTTCGGCTGGCCGTTGGTCGCTGTCGCCAAGGGCGCGTTGGTCGTCCTGGTCGGGTCGATCCTCGTCATCCTCGGACGCGCCTGGGCGGCGGCACCGGCGACCCGCAGAGTTGCCACGTCGGTCGCCCTGGTCGCCGTCGCCAGCGGGCTGCTTGGCGGCATCTCGAACGCGATCGTCCACTGATCGACGCGCGGAGACGTCGCCCGCAACGGACGTCGGGCGCTGGCCTTCAGCGGCTGTCGAGAAACGCCTCCAGCCGACCGAGTGCCTCCGGCAGGTTCTGCCGGCCGAAGCCGATGCGGAAGTGATTCCCGGGGTGACCGAACTGTGAGCCGGGGAGGATGAGGACGCCGCTCGTCTCGACTAGCTCGGCTGCGAAGCGGTCCACGGGCACCGCGTCGACGAGTCGAGGAAAACCGATCGACCCGCCCCGCGGTCGAACCCAGGAGAGTCGATCGGAGCGGCGGACGAAGAACGCGTCCAGCAAGGCCAGATTGTCTGCGACGATCTGCCGCGATCGGCCGAGCACCACGTCGCGCGACCGGAGCCCGATGAGGGCGAGGATCTCGGCCGGCGCCGACGCGCAGATCGTCGTGTAGTCCTTGAACGCCGCGCAGCGGGCGAGGAGCTCCCGGTCGTGGCACGCCAGCCAGCCGATCCGGAGGCCGGCCATGGCGAACGACTTCGACATGACCCCGAGCGAGATCCCACGCTCGAA
>DATHGS010000166.1:0-3228 GCA_035490155.1 Candidatus Methylomirabilota bacterium
CAAGGCAGCCGGGCTCGATCCTGACAAGCCGCCGACGACATGGGACGAGGTCAAGGCCGCCGCCAAGACCATCGCCGAGAAGACCGGTGTGGCCGGCTTCGCCGAGATGGCCACCGAGAACACCGGCGGCTGGCAGCTGACCACGGCGACCTACGCCCGCGGCGGGCGCATGGAGTCCGTCGGCAGCGACGGCAAGGTCACCTCAACCGTCAACAACCCTGCGACGAAGGACGCCCTCCAGTACCTCCACGATCTTCGCTGGGGCGACAACTCGATGGGCTCGACCTTCGATTACGCCTGGGGCAGCATCAACCAGGCCTTCGCCGCCGGCCAGATCGGGATGTTCACGGGTGGCTCCGATCTCTACACCGCGATGGTCCAGAACAACGGGCTCAAGGCTGACGACTACGGCGTCACCACGATCCCGCTGGCCAGCGACCCGAACGCGGGCGTCCTCGGCGGCGGAACCCTTGCGGCGGTCAACGTCAACACCACCGATGATGAGCGCGACGCCGCTGTCAACTTCATCGACTTCTATTACATGAACAAGCTCCTGACCCAGGAGGGCGCGGTGGCCGATGCCCAGGCGCTCAAGGCCAACAACCAGCCGGTCGGCGTGCCGGCCCTGCCGATCTTCGACAAGGCCACCTACGACGAATCGCAGACGTGGATCAAGGACTACATCAACGTCCCGACGGCGCAGATGACGGCCTTCACCTCCAAGATCTTCGAGCAGCCGATCGTCACCGAGCCGACCGCGCACACCCAGGACCTCTACGCTGCGCTCGACCCCGTCGTGCAGGCGGTCCTGACCGACAAGAACGCCAACATCGACACGCTTCTCACGGCTGCCGACAAGCAGATCCAGACCATCCTCGACAAGCCCTGACATTCACGTTCGAGGGGGCCAGGCTCCTCCCCGGCCCCCTCGAACACCCCTTCAATGAGTTCGCATGCCTCGGTCACTCGATCGGGGCATTCGATGTCAAGGCGGCACGGAGACAGGCGCCGGCATGAGCTCCTACGCTGACGGTGACGTGATGCACAAGGTCTCGAGCCGCCGCTGGCCGCGCGTTCGCGCCCGGTTCAGCCGGGACGGCCTCGGCACCGTTGCCTTCCTCCTGCCGCTGCTCGTGATCTTCGGCGTCTTCTCGTGGTTCCCGATCGTCCGGGCCCTCGTCATGAGCCTCCAGGAGACGAACCTCGTCTCGGAGCCGACGTTCGTCGGCGTGGAGAATTTCGCCCGGGTCCTGGCCGACCCCCTCTTCGCCACGGCCGTTCGAAACACCGCCTACTTCTCGTTCCTCGCCCTGCTCATTGGCTTTCCCATCCCGATCGTGCTTGCCGTGATCATGAGCGAGGCGCGCCGGGGCAAGGGCCTCATGAGCGGGCTCGCCTACCTGCCGGTGGTGGTACCGCCGGTCGTGTCGGTGCTGCTCTGGAAGCAGGTCTTCTTCAACGCCAGCCCCAATGGCCTGTTCAACACGATCCTCGGCTGGATCGGCCTCGGGCCGTTGCCGTGGCTCCAGAACGCGACGAGCGCGATGCCCTCGATCGTCATCGAGGCCACCTGGGCGGGTGCCGGAGCGACGGTCATCATCTACCTGGCCGCGCTGCTCACCGTGCCACCCGAGCTCTACGACGCGGCGGAGGTCGACGGGGCGTCGATCCGGCAGAAGATCTGGCACGTGACCCTGCCCCAGTTGCGCGGCGTCCTCTTCGTTACGCTGATCCTTCAGCTGATCGCCACAGCCCAGCTGTTCACGGAGCCATTCCTCTTCACGGGCGGCGGGCCGGCGAACTCGACCATGAGCCTCCTGCTGCTCATCTATCACTACGCGTTCCAGAACAGCCTCGGTGGCGAGTACGGGATGGCCGCCGCCCTCAGCATCATGCTGGCCGCGTTCCTCGGGATCTTCACCGCCGGCTACTTCTGGCTGACGCGGTCATGGAGCACGTCGTCATGAGGTTGCCATCGCCCCGGCGAGGATCCCGGGCCCCGACGCAGGCAGACCGGGGGATCGTCTCGGCTGCCGATTGGCGCCGATCCCGTGTCCGCCTGGCGATGCGAATCCTCCAGGGAACGACGTTGCTCTTTCTCCTCATCGTCGGGCTGGGCCCGCTGCTCTGGATGGTCAAGTCGTCGATCACTCCCACCCAGGACACGCTGCGCATGCCGATGGCGCTGTGGCCGCACGGTTTTGACCTTGGCCAGCTCGCCACGGCCTGGTCGCGAACCCATATCGACCGATATCTCCTGAACACGGTCTGGATCGCGGCCGGCTCGTGGCTCGTCCAGATCGTCGTCGCAACGACCGCCGGCTACGCGCTGTCGGTCCTGAAGCCGCGGTTTCACCGGATCCTGTCGGGGCTGGTCCTGGCTACGCTCTTCGTCCCGGCCCTGGTCCTGCTGGTGCCGCTGTACCTGACCGTCGTCGACCTGCCCATCGTGCATGTCCGGATGATCGACACCTTCTGGGCGGTCTGGCTGCCGGCGGGCGCGAGCGCGTTCAACGTCGTGGTGATCAAGCGGTTCTTCGACAACCTGCCGCGCGAGATCTTCGACGCCGCACGGGTCGACGGCGCCGGTCCGTTCCAGCTGTTCTGGCGGATCGTGCTGCCGATGTCCCGCCCGATCATCGGGGTCGTGTCGGTCTTCGCCGTGATCGCGACGTGGAAGGACTATCTCTGGCCCCTGCTCGTGCTCCGGAAGCCGGAGCTGCAACCGCTGTCGGTCCGCCTGCCGACGCTCCAGCCCACGACCGACCTGGGGATCTTCATCGCGGCGCTCACCATCGCGACGATCTTCCCGATCGTCCTGTTCCTGCTGTTCCAGCGCCTGTTCCTGCGCGGCCCCGGGTTGAGCGGCGCGATCAAGGGCTGAGTTTCGCGGCGCAGCGCAGGACGGGCTTGGGACTCGTGGCCGACGATAGCGGCGGATCGGCACCCGAGGAGACGGCGGAGCGATGAGTTTCGGCGTTGCCCGCGGTCTAACCCATCGACACGTTGACGCGCATCCATGGCCGCGTCCCGAGCCTGACAACCCTGTCCACCCATCCCGGAGGAGTCCCAGGAATGCCGTCATCCACCACCCGCTCCGAGACCATCTCGATCTCGACGCTCCGTGGAGAAGTCAGCGGTCGGGTGATCGGCCCGGAGGATCCCGGCTACGACGCGGCGCGGACCGTCTTCATCGGCGGGATCGATCGGCGCCCAGCGGTGATCGTC
>DATHGS010000167.1:0-15058 GCA_035490155.1 Candidatus Methylomirabilota bacterium
TGCTGAAGAAGTCGGGGGATCGAAGGTGGCCGTCGCGCTGGCCATTGCCGGTGGACAGGCTCGCGGCGGCGATCCGGATTTCGGCGCTGGAATTCGTCGGGTTGGCCTCGTCGACGTGGAGCGTTCCCTCGACGTCGTGGAACTTGCCACGAACCGTCGTCACCATCATGTGCTTGGTGGAGAAGAGGACGTCGGTGTGGGCGGGGTCGATCGTCCAATCGGTCAACTGGCCGGTGGCGCCGGCCGGGGCGGTAGTGGTCTGGGCTTGGGTCGCCAGGGTCATCTGGATTGATTCCTTCCGTGAAGTCTCGAGCGTCATCGTGGAGACGCTCAGTTGTCGTTGCAACCGCAACTATACGTCCAGATCGTTGCACTGTCAACGATCTATGAGCTATCATTCCGGCATGAGTTCCACGGCGCCATCGACAGGCACGACCCGCAGCCCGTCCGCGGCGCTTGCACGGCGGACCATCTCGGCACGCGATCCCCGGATCGCGACGTGGCGGCTCTTCCTGAAGACCCACGCCCGTCTCGAGCGGCTCCTCGACGAGGATCTCCGTTCGGCACACGACCTGACGCTGGCCGAGTACGACGCAATGCTCCAGCTTGCCGAGAGCCCGACCCACCGGCTCCGAATGCACGAGATCGCCGAACGAGTGATCCTGAGCCGCAGCGGCGTGACGCGTCTGATCGACCGGCTCGTCCGCGATGGCCTGGTCGAGCGCAGTCACTGTTCGACCGATGCGCGGGGCGCCGAAGCCGTCCTGACGGCGACCGGCCTGGACCGGCTGCGCGAGGCAGCCCCGACCCACTTGCGCGGCATCTCCGACCACTTCCTCGACACGATGACCGCTGCCGAGCTGGAGGCCGTCGATCGGGCGATGAATGCGATTCTCGCTGGCCTCGGGCCGGACGCGCCGTGCGAGGAGCACCGCCCGGGCTGATGGCCGGGATCCTTCGAGTCGGGACGAGCGGCTTCGCCTATCCGGCCTGGTCCCCCCGCTTCTATCCGGAGGGCCTCCGAGCGGCCGACCTGCTCCGCCACTACGCGACGAGGCTCGAGGCCTGCGAGCTAAACAACACGTACTACCAGCAGCCGACGCCGGCCAAGGTCGACGCCTGGCTGGCCGCCACGCCGTCGTCGTTCCGATTCGCCGTCAAGGCCCAGCGCGGCGGATCGTATCGATCGTTGCTCGTCGATCCGGTCACGTCGGTGCCATGGCTGACGGATCCCCTGCGCCGTTTCGGCGACCGACTGGGAACCGTCCTGTTCCGTGTCCCTGACGGCACGGCCCGCTCAGATGAATGGCTGGCAGCGCTCCTCACCGCCTGGCCGCGGGACCTGCCGCTGACGATGGAGTTCCAGGATTCGTCGTGGCACGTCGACGAGGTCTATGCGGCTCTCGCGGCGGCCGGCGCGAGCATCTGTGCGACGGACCTGCCCGATGACCCCGAGCCGCCCACAATCCGGCGTTCCGGCCCGTTCCTGTATCTCCGGCTGCGCCGCCACGATTACAGCCCGGCTGAGCTGAAGGCATGGGCCGATCGACTCGAACCGTTCCTCGCGGACGGGCTCGATGCGTTTGTCTTCTTCCGCCACGACGAGGTCGGGCGCGGCGCGGAGTTGGCTCTCGAGTTCGCCGGGATCGCCGGCGTCGTCGCCGGGGGCTGAGCGCTCAAGGCCGGTCACGATGCCCGGCGTCGGTCACGACGTCCCGGCGCCGGTCTCGCGGTAGTCCGGAATCGAACGGCGCGGGAAGTCACTTCCATCGCGGCCCGTTACGACGGATTCGGCATCCGAATTCGGAAGATCGAGGCGAAACGAGATTGACGTTCGCGGCCAGTTACGACGGATTCGGCAGCTGATTTCGGATGATCGAGGCGAAACGTAACTGGCTTCCGCGGCCGTTCGCATTCGGACCATTTGACCGATCCGGGCAGGACCGGTCGACTCCGATCAGGCCCGCGAGCCTTCGGCCGGGCCGAACACGACGAGAAGCGTCAGCTCTGATGTGATGTCGTGAAAGCGATGGACGACGCCGGCCGCGACGAACACGATCGAGCCGGCCCGCACGTCGCGAACCTCGTCGCCGACGCTGATCTGCCCGGATCCGGCGACGACGTAGTAGACCTCGTCCTCGGTGTGCGGCCCCTGCAGGTCCGGCTGGCCGGCGCCGAGGACATAGAGCCCGACGCTCAGGTCCGGGACCGTGATGAATTCGAGGTACGGCGCACCCGCGGCGGCCCGGCGTGCGACGACGTCGTCGAGTTCGTGAGCGTCCATCGGCCGACGATAGCAGGCGGCCAACGCGCGGTTGAGGCCGGTCCACAGGCGTGACGCCGGAACCGCATCGGCCGCCGGGACGTACCCTCACGACGATGCTGCCAGCGGAACGGGTTTCGAGCCGGCCGTTTTTCTCGGCGCGACACCAGCGAATCCTTGCCGTGACCGTGGCGGTCGCGATCCTGGCCGCGTGCGGCCCAGTGACCCCTACGCCCACGACTGCCGGGGGAACAGCCTCGTCGAGTCCGAGCTCGAGCGCGATTTCGGGCTCGCCCCCGCCTTCGGCAGCTTCCGGCTTGCCGCCATCGGCCGCCCCGTCGGTCGCGATACCGTTCGATCCAGCCGGTCTCGTGGTCGGGCTCGACACGGTCGTCGGCGGTCTGGACGCGCCGCTCGGGGTCACGTCGGCCGGCGATGGGAGCGGCCGGATCTTCGTCACCGAGCAGGGTGGGCAGATCCGGATCGTCCGCGACGGAACGCTCGTCGCGACCCCGTTCCTCGACATCGCGAGCCGGATCACTTCCGGTGGCGAGCGAGGGCTCCTCGGGCTCGCCTTCCACCCGATGTTTCCGAGCGATCCGCGCCTCTTCGTCAACTACACCGACACGAACGGCGACACCCAGGTCTCGTCGTTCACGGTCGACCCCGGCACGCCGGATGCGGCCGACCCGACATCGGAGGTGAAGATCCTCCACATCGCCCAGCCATTCGCCAATCACAACGGCGGAGCCGTCGTCTTCGGGCCGGACGGCTTCCTGTACATCTCGACTGGCGACGGCGGCAGCGGCGGCGACCCCCAGGGCAACGGCCAGTCGCTGACCACGCTGCTCGGGAAGATCCTCCGGATCGACGTTGATCGGACCGACGGCGCTCAGCCCTACGCGATCCCGCCGGACAATCCGTTCGCCGGCAGGGCCGACGCGAAGCCCGAGATCTACCTCTACGGGTTGCGCAACCCCTGGCGGATCAGCTTCGACCGGGCAACCCGTGACCTGTGGATCGGCGACGTCGGCCAGAGCGCCTGGGAGGAGGTCGACGTGGCGCGCGCCGGAACGAGCGGCGAGAACTACGGCTGGAACACGATGGAGGGCAACCACTGCTTCAACCCGCCGAGTGGGTGCAGCGAGACCGGCCTGACGTTGCCGCTGGCCGAGTATGGGCATGACGCCGGCTGCACCGTCATCGGCGGGAACGTCTATCGCGGCAGCGCTCAGCCCGCGCTCACCGGCGGCTACTTTTTCGGTGATTACTGCTCAGGGACGATCTGGGCGATCGATCCGGGCAGCGACGCGCTGCGCGCGCCAACAGTCGTCCTCAAGGGGTCAGCAAGCCTGAGCTCCTTTGGCGAAGACGAGGCGGGCGAGCTCTACGCGACCGACATCGGGGGCGGCAAGCTCCTGCGGGTCACCGGGCAGCGCTGACCGACCGACAGCGCGAGTCGATCCCTCAGGTGCGAACGACCGGTGCGGCGGTGGCTCCAGGCGGGGTTCGCGGGGCGGCCGGTCGGAGGTAGAGCGCGAGAACCGCGACGACATAGCCGACGTGGATGACCAGCGTCAGGATCTCCGGGTTGGCCGAGTAGCCAAAGATGGCCCGCAGGAATGAGCCAATCCCGTTGTCGTGCGACAGAACGCCGCTCAGGTCGAACGCGGCCTTCGTCCACGGCCCGGTGCCGAGCAGGCCGATCTCGGCAAACTCATGGACGGCATTGCTCAGGAGACCGGCCGCGATGAAGACGAGGGCGATGCCCGTCCAGCGGAAGAAAACAGCCAGGTTCAGTCGCCGGCTGCCCCGATAGAGGCCATAGCCGATGACGACCGCGATCCCCAGGCCGACGAACGCGCCGAGGACGACCGACGCGGCGCTGGACGCGCCCACGGCAGTTGTCGCGGAGGTCGCCTGGCCGACGAGGAACAGCGACGTCTCGACCCCTTCCCGAATGATGGCCGTGAAGGCGAGCAGCGCCAGGCCCCAGGCGCCGCCGCTGGCGACGACCCGGTCGACCGCCGCCTGGAGGGCGCCTTTCACGCCGGCCGCCTGGCGCCGCATCCAGAACAGCATCCAGGTCACGACGCCCGCTGCAACGAGCAGCGTCGTCCCCTCGAAGATCTGCTCGTACGGCTCCTGGAACGCGCCGACGGTGGCGAACAGGATGAGCCCGATCGCAGCGCTGACGACGACGGCGAGACCCGTGCCGACCCAGATCTTCGGCGCGTGTGAGCCATTGCCGGTCTTGACGAGGTAGGTGATGACGATGCTGACGATGAGGGCCGCCTCGACGCCTTCGCGGAGGCCGGTCAGGAGGCCGCTGGTGAATGAACCGAGATCCACGCTGGTTCGATGCTCCTGGTGCTCGCCGGGTGACTGGGCCCCCTCGTCCACGCGGATCGTATGGGCGATCGCGGGAATCCGTCAACCGCACCTGAGTTGGCGAATCAGGGACCCTTGACGCGTCCGGCCGCAGGCTCGGCGAGCGAGCGTCACGATGTTGCAAGCCGCGGCGCGCAGCGGCCGTATCTGCCGTGATGCATCGCTTCGCAGTCTGCCCCCGTGGTGACCGAGAGGGCGACGCCCGGTTCGATGCGGGGAGTCGGGAGCGCGCGCGATCGCCGGCGGCGCCTGAGAGCGGCCGCGCTCGAGCGCTCCTTCCGACCACCGAGGCGGGGAGCGCCCGGGCACGTCCGGACCATCGTCGCGACCGCCTTCGTCGCGGTCGCCCTCATCGGCTCGGTCATTGCCGGGGCAACGAGCCTCGCCGCGGTCGCAGCCGTCAGGATCCTGTCCGACGGCCTCCCCGATCCGGCGACGCTGAACCAGCTGTCGTTCGCCCAGCCGACCGTCATCTACGATCGGACCGGGAAGATCCAGCTCGGTCGGTTCCAGCAGGAACAGCGGCGCGTCGTCACCTTCGAGGAAGTCCCACGGCTCATCCTCGACGCGACGACCACGGCGGAGGACCGGACCTTCTGGCAGAACGGCGGCTTCGATCCCGCCGCGATCATCTCGGCGGCGGCCGACAACGCGTCGGGCGTCGGCCCCGAGCGGGGCGCCTCGACGATCACCCAGCAGCTGGTTCGGGCGCGTCTCCTGCCGTCCGACGTCATCGCTCCCGGTGCCGATCGCTACATCCGCAAGGCGAAGGAACTCATCCAGGCAAACCGGCTCACCGAGGCGTTTCCGGGCGAGACCGGCAAGCAGCAGATCATTACCGCCTACCTGAACGAGATCTTCTACGGCCACGACGCCTACGGCATCGCGGCGGCGGCCCAGATCTATTTCGGCGTGTCGGACCTCGCAAAGCTGACGCCCGCCCAGGCCGCCCTCCTGGCCGGCCTGCCGAAGTCGCCGTCGACCCTCGACCCGTACCGCTACGCCGAGCCCGACAAGGACGGCAACCTGGTGGTCCCGACGACCGCTCCGCCGGTCGTCCGTCGCGACTGGATCCTCCAGAATCTCGCCGGATCCCGCTGGACGAGCCTCACACCGGCCGAGCTGTCGGCGGCGATCGCCGAACCCGTCGTCCTCGCCGGTGAGACGCCCCTCCAGTACAACGCTCCCCAGTTCACCTGGCAGATCCGGCGCCAGCTCGATTCGATCATCGGCGAGGGGCCGTCGGTCGAGACCGGCGGTTACCAGGTCATCACCACCCTCGACTGGACCGACCAGCAACAGGCCGAGCGCTGGCTCGCCGCGGGCGCGATCGCCCCGAACCTGCCCGCCAAGGCATCCGCGAAGCTCCTCGCCCAGTTGAAGATCCCGAAGAGCGACCGCGGCTGGATCGCGGCTCTCCGGGGCAAGGATCTCCACAACGCGGCGCTCGTCGCGATCGACTACCGGACTGGCGACGTGCTTGCCTACGCCGGCAGCGCGAGCTACTACCGCGACGATCTCGCCAGCCGCAAGTTCGAGCCGAAATACGACGCCGCCGGCGACGGCGCACGCCAGCCGGGATCGGCCTGGAAACCGATCCTGTATGCCACCGCGTTCGACACGAAGAAGCTGACGCCCGGCAGCCTGCTGCTCGACATCGCGACCCAGTTCGGCGGGCGGAGCGGCTGGGCCCCGCGTGACGCAGACCAGCTCGAGCGCGGGCCCGTCCTCGTCCGGAAGGCCCTCCAGTACTCGCTGAACATCCCGGCGATCCGGGTCCTCGAGCGCGTCGGCAACGAGGCCGTCGCGGACCGGGCGGAGGCCTTCGGGATTCGCTTCACCGGAGGCAAGACAGCCTTCCTGCAGGCGGGCCTGGCCGGTGCCCTCGGAACGGTCGAGGTCCGGCCGCTCGACCTGACGTCGGCCTACGGCGCGATCGCCAACGGTGGCGCTCACGTTCCGAGCCGGATGATCCTCGAGGTGAAGGACCCGTCGGGCAAGGTCATCTACCACGCGCCCGACCCGCAGCCGACCCAGGTCGTCAGCCCCCAGGCGGCCTACCTCGTGACCGACATCCTGGCCGGCAACACGGACCCGAAGCAGAATCCCATCTGGGCGGCGCCGCTCGAGCTCCGCAATGGCCCGGGCGGTCGTCATCGTCCAGTCGCGGTCAAGACCGGTACCGCCAGCGACGCCCGCGACCTGGCGACGTACGGCTATGTCGCCGCCCCCAGCGACCCGGCCGCACCCGCGCTGGCCGTCGGGCTGTGGATGGGGAACAGCGATCACTCGATGCCACGGGCGAAGAAGCCGGCGATCTCGCTGACCGCGGCGGCGCCCCTGTGGCATGCCTTTGTCCGGGATGTCACCAGCAAGATGCCGGTCGCGACGTTCCAGCGCCCGAAGGGCATCGTCACGGCATCGATCGATGCCTGGAGCGGCGGCCGACCTGGTCCCTGGACGCGCGCCAGGACGAGAGAGTTGTTCATCGCCGGCACGCAGCCGGGCGCGAACCACGCCGTCGATCCCGATGGGCTCCTCTACACTCAGGCGTGCGGCGGCTGGCGCGTCGACCCGCTCGCGGCCGAGCTGGGTCCGCGGAGCTGGGACTTCGACATTGCCAACTGGCTGCAGCGCGCCCGGCGCGGTCCCGGGGTGCTCGGCCCGCTCGACACGCGAACCGCCTATTTCTGGCAGCAGCATTCGTGGGGTGGCCCGCTCATCGGATCGTGCCAACGGCCGAAGCCGCCGAAGCATCATGACAAGCCGCCCGGCCAGGGCGGCGGCGGGGGCGGCGGCGGTGGCGGGGGCGGTGGCCACGGCGGTGGCGGCGGTGGCCTCCCGACGCCGACCCCTCCAGCTCCAACCTCGCCGCCCTGAGCATGGTCGGCATCGGGCCGTGGATCACCCGCGGTGCGGGAGTCGCGATTGGTGTCGCCCTCGTCGTCGGGGTCATCGCGCTCGTCTTCGCGGCCGGGAAGGTCGTCCTGCTCGTGTTCGTCGCGGTGATCCTCGCCTCAGGCCTCCAGCCGGTCATCGGCTGGATACGCGCCCATTCGCGCATCGGCCGCGGACCCGCGATCCTCGTCGTCTACGGCCTGTTCCTGGCGATCGTCATCGGGATGGCCCTGGTGGTCGTGCCGGCGGCGATTGCCCAGTTCGAGCGGACGCTGGCAGGGCTGCCACCGTTCTTCGATCGTGCGCGCGCCTGGGCGGCCGAGATCCGGCCGAGCGGGATCGGTCGAGGGGTCACGGCCCTCATCGATGGCGCCGCCGCCCTCGTCCGACCGACGGGAGCGGCTCCGTCGAGCGGTCAGGTCGTCCAGGTCGGGCTGACAGTCGCTGAGGCACTGACCTCGATCCTGACCCTCCTGACGGTGGTGTATTTCTGGCTGACGGAGCACGCCCGCCTGCAGCGTTACGCGCTCGCCTTCGTGAGGCAGGAGCGCCGAGGGCGCGTCCGCCATGTCTGGAACCAGGCCGAGACCCGGCTCGGCATGTGGGTCCGGGCCCAGCTCATCCTCATGGGCGCGATCGGGCTGGCGACCGCCATCGCCTACACGCTGCTCGGCGTCCCGTCGGCCGTGCTCCTCGGCCTCATTGCCGCCCTCGCCGAGGGCATCCCGATCGTCGGCCCCCTGCTGGGGGCGATTCCCGCAGTCCTCCTGGCCGCAACGGTTTCGCCGCAGCTCGCCGTCGAAGTCGCCGGCGTCTACATCGTCCTCCAGATCATCGAGGGAAACGTCCTCGTCCCTCTCGTCATGCGCAACACGGTTCGGATCTCGCCGTTCCTCGTCATCCTCAGCATCCTGGTCGGAGCCGCGGCCGGCGGGTTCGTCGGCGCCCTGCTGGCGGTCCCAATTGCCGCCACGGGTGAGGTCATTCTCGAAGGACTCCAGGCGAGGGAGGTGCCGGTCGCCCAGAACCCGGTCGCCGCGGATCAGGACGACGATGGAGCCGACGGGCGCGACAAGGATCAGGAGGAGCGTCAGGCTCGGGGGTTGAACACGCCAGACGAGGCGGATCGTCCTCGGCGCCCGGCGTGACCCTGACGGAGGGTGCAGACTGAGCTGGATCGGAAGCCAATCCGGTCAGTCTTGTAATGAAGCTGCAACCCTGACCGTCTCTGGCCAGCGCGGCGTGTTATCTCCACGATGCGCTACTGCAAACGGCGGCACGTCTCCGCCGTCGGGTTTCGCTGCCGGGGTCGCAGCGGGTTCGTCGTAAACGAGGGCAAGGTGGTCGAAGGCGTCTCCGAGCGCGGGATGACGGTGATCGACGGCCGGCTCGGGGCGATTCTCGATGGGATCGACGCCGGAGTGACCGTCCAGGACGAGCGCGGATCGCTCGTCTATGCCAATGCCGCCGCGGCCCGGATGGCCGGGCTCGCCGGACCGGCGGAGATGCTCGCCGCGAGCAGGAACGGGCTCCTGGCGCGTTTCGAGATGATCGACGAGCAGGGTGACTCCATCAGCCCGTCCGACCTGCCGGCGCGACGGCTCCTCGCGGGCAGGGATGCTCCACCGCTCGTCGTCGGCTTTCGCGACGTTGCGTCTGGCGAGGAACGCTGGTCGATCGTCCGGGCCTCGGAACTCGACGGCGCGACCGACGGTCGCCGGCTCATCGTCAACACGTTCCAGGACCTGACCCCCCAGGTCCGGGCGGGACGGGCCAGCGACGCGGCGGAGCGTCAGTTCCGTGACCTCACCGACAGCGCCCCGATGCTCGTCTGGATGGCGGGGCTCGACCGGGAGCGGACATTCGTGAACGCAGGTTGGCTTGCCTTCACGGGGCGGACGATGACGGAGGAACTCGGCGACGGCTGGCTGTCAGCGGTACACCCGGCGGACCGCGAGCGATGCTCCGCCACCCTTACCCAGGCCTTCGTCGACCGCCGCCAGTTCGAGATGGAGTACCGCCTCCGGCGCCAGGACGCCAGCTACCACTGGGTGCTCGATATCGGCGCGCCGCACATCGGTGCTGACGGACGCTTCCTCGGCTTCATCGGGTCGGCTGTGGACATCGAGGACCGGCGCCGGGCCGGCGACCTCTCCCGCCTGATCGCCGACGCCTCGGTCAGGCTCGACGAGACCCTTGAGCTCGATGAGACGGTTGCTGCGGCCGCCAGGCTGGCGATCCCGGAGCTCGCGGACTGGTGCATCATCGATCTGCTCGAGGCAGACGGCACGTTTCGTCGGGCCGCCGCCATCGCGGCCGATCCGAAAGGCCAGGCGATCCTCGACCCGATCCGCGCGATCCCGACGGAATTGGGTGGCGGGCGGGTCGGCGCACGAGTGGCCGAAACGCTCCAGCCGGTCCTCGTCGAGGACCTGACCGACCACGCCACGCTGCGGAAGGAGACGGGCGGCAACGAGACCCTGGCGGCGATCATTCGAGCGACCGAGGCACGAAGCGCGATCGTCGCTCCGCTGGTCGGCCGGGGAAAACTGCTCGGAGTGATGTTCTTTGCCGTCGGCCCCGACCGGGTCTACGGCAAGGCCGACGTGTCGATCGTGACCGAGCTCGCCCGCCGCGCTGCCCAGGCCGTCTCGAACGCACAGCTCTACGCCGCCGAGCAGACCGCCCGCCAGGCGGCGGAAGCGTCCGCGGACCGGATGGAACGCCTCCAGCATGTCACCCGGGCGCTCGTCGAGGCCTCATCGCGAGCTGCCGTCGTCGAGCTGATCGTCCGTGAGGGCCGGGCGGCCCTGGGGGCTGTCGCCGCGTCCGTCGTATCCGTCAGGGACGATCGGCTGGAGCTCGTCGCCGACGAGGGCTACGGCAAGGCCGCCGAGCCGTTCCGGTCGATTCCTGCCGACTCGCCCCTGCCGCTCGCGGTCGCGGTCCGGGAAGGTCGACCGATCTGGATCCCGGATCTCAAGTCGCCGGATCTTGACGATCCACAGGCTCGCGAGGTTCTCAAAACCTCCGAGAACAGCTCGGCCTGCGCCATTCCGCTCATCGCCGACGGGCAGACGTACGGAGCGGTCGGCCTGTCCTTCCGCGAGCCACAGGCGTTCGAAAGTCATTTCCGCTCGCTTATCGCCGCATACGCCGATCTGTGCGCCCAGGCGCTCGCCCGGGTCGACCTTGCCACGATCCGTGAGCGTCTCGTCGCCGACCTCGAAGCCGAGCGGGCGCGCCTCGAGACGCTCCTGCGCCAGCTGCCCGACGGCCTGATGATCGCCGAGGCGCCGAGCGGCCGGGTGGTGCTTCGCAACGATCGGCTCGAGGCCCTGTTGGGTGTCCCGGCCTGGGCCCTCGACCACATCGCCGGAGGCGAGGCCTACCGCGGTTTCGATGTCGACGGCCATGAGCTCGCGCCGGATGAGTGGCCGCTCGCGAGGGCAGTCCGCGGCGAAACCGTTCCGCGCACGGAGGTGGAGCTGCTGCGGGCCGATGGAACGCGGATCTGGATAGAGAAACGGGCGACTCCCGTGTTCGACCGTGAAGGCCGAGTCATTGCCGGCATCGCAACGATCGTCGACATCTCGCAGGCGCGCCACCGGCGCGAGAACCAGCGCTTCCTCGGTCGGGCGACCGAGCTGCTCGGGTCGTCGCTCGACTACGAGGAGACGATCCGGCGAGTGGCCGAATTGGCCGTCCCGCGGGTCGCGGACTGGTGCGTGGCAGAGGTCGTCGACGAGGCCGGGGTCCCCCGCCGCCTCGCGGTCGCCCACGTCGACCCGGCGAAGCTGGAGCTCGCCCGCGAGCTCCAGGAGCGCTACCCGCCGCCGGCCGACAGCACGCGGGGTTCAGCCGCCGTCCTGCGGACCGGCAAGCCCGACATGATGACCGACATCCCGGACGAGCTGCTCGCGGGAGCCGCCGTCGATGCCGAGCACCTGGCAATGCTCCGTGCGCTCGAGCTCAACTCGTACATCTGCGTTCCGCTGATCGCCGGCGGCGAAATCCTGGGAACGATCACGTTCGTCGGCGCCGAATCCGGCCGGCGCTATGGACCGGACGACCTCGCCTTTGCCGAGAGCATCGCCGAACGTTCGGCCGCGGCGATCTCCAACGCCCGGCTCTTCCGCGAGGCGGTCCGCTACAAGCGAGTTCTCGACTCGACCCTCGATGCTGTTGTCATGTTCGATCCGGTCAGCCTCCGGATCGTGTACGTCAACCGCGGCGTCACGGACCAGCTGGGCTACGCCACCAACGAGCTGATCGACGCGGAGGCGACAGTGCTCATCGAGGAGCTCGATGCGATCGGCCTGCGAGGCCTTGTCGAGCCACTCGTCGCCGGCGACCTCGACGCCCGAACGGCAACCCTGTCGTATCGGCACCGGGATGGACATTCGATCCCGGTGGAGGTCCTCCTCCAGCACGTCGCTCCTCCTGGCGAGCCGGGCCGGATCGTGGCTGTTGCCCGCGACATCGCGGACCGGATCGAGGCGCAGGCAAAGCTCCGACGGCTGGCCGAGTCCGAACATGCCCGGGCGGCCGAGCTGAACGCCGTCATCCTCGCGATCGGTGACGGCATCTTCGTCTGCACCGCAGACGGCCGGATCGCGCTCTCGAACCGGGCAGCGGAAGACGTATTTCCAGCGGTCGAGGAGCGAACCTACGTGGACATCCTCGACCAGCTCCTCGATCCTGCCGGGGAGGCGCCGCCGCTCGGCCAGGCCGGCGGGCCGGTCGAGCTCCGTGCGAGGGACGGCGACGAGCGCTGGATCGAGTTGAGCACCTACCCGGTGGTCCGGCCGGACGACGCGGTCGCCGAGCACGGCCAGGAGACGATCGTCATGCTCCGCGACGTCACGGAGGCCCGCCAGCGCCAGGCGATCCGCGACACGTTCATCGGCGTCCTGTCGCACGAGCTGCGGACGCCGGTCACCACGATCTTTGCCGGCTCGAAGGTCCTTGCCCGCGAGGAAGATGGCCTGTCTCCGGAGACTCGCCGCGAGATCTTCAACGACATCGTCGTCGAGGCCGAACGGCTTCACCGTCTCGTCGAGGACGTCATCGCCATGACCCGGTTCGGTGAGAGCGAGGGCGAGGTCGGCAACGAACCGGTCCTGATCCAGCGCGTCCTGCCAACCGTCATCCGATCCGAGGGGGTGCGCTGGCCCGGCGTCGAGTTCCGGATGGACCTGCCGTCCGGGCTGCCGACCGCATTCGCCGATCCGACCTACGTCGAGCAGGTCATCCGGAACCTGCTCTCGAACGCCGCGAAGTACGGCGGGCCAGGCACGACGGTCGACATCCGCGCGGAGACCGAGGGTGACGACCTGAAGATCCGGATCATCGACGACGGCCCGGGCTTCCCGCCCGAGGAAGCGGACCGGGTGTTCGATCTCTTCTTCCGTTCGAGCGCGACCGCGACAGCGGCGGGCGCCGGGATCGGCCTGTTCGTCTGCGCCCGGCTCATCCGCGCCATGGGCGGTCGGATCTGGGCGATCCCTGGGGCCGACGGCGGCGCCGAATTCGGCTTTACGCTCCGGATCCTTCGCGACGAGGTCTAGATTCCGGTCTCGCCCCGGGGACTAGTGAACGAACGCCAGGACACCTGCGACGACGATCGCGATGAAGGCCATCGCGTATTCGACAACTCGCATCGAGCGATCCTGGTCCTCCCGCGGCGCCGGGATGGAGCGTTGGCGGATCATGGCGTTTGGGCTCCGTGATAAGTGTTCGGCCGGTTGATGAGGCCGCGTGAGCGGACAATGGCGGGGCGGCGCTGTCATCGACGAGCGCGGCGCCGGTCGCGGTCTATCACCCTCATCGCACGCTCGAGTAATGGTGCCTGCGTGCACCGTCTGCGAGACGACTGCAACCAAAACGTGACCCGACGGCCGACGAGTCCTTTACGCCCGACTCCGTAGGGTCTAGGGGCCGGCACCGCCGGCCGAGCCGGAGTCCCTCCGGCCCGGGCACATCCGAGGAGTTGTTCTCATGTTCAAGAGGATCCTGCTTGCCTTCGCCCTCGTCGGCGCGATCACTGCATGCAACAGCCCAGGCGCCAGCTCGTCGCCGGCCGGCGTGCCGACGACCGCTCCCGTGACGAGCCCGGAGGCGTCGAGCCCGGCATCGCCTGAGGGGTCGAGCCCGGCATCGCCCGAGGCCAGCCCATCGATGGAGGAGCCGAGCGCCTCGCCTGCCGCTTCCTGACCAGGCTTCAGATCGCAGCAAGACCGGCCCGGGCCATGCCCGGGCCGGTCTCCATGTCCGGATCGTCGCAATAGCGCCGCGGAGGCAACAGAAACAGGTCCTTGCCCGCGGCGACTCGCCCGAAGCGACGGGCCGTCCGGGGCTGAACACGCGGATGCGACGCGGTCGTCGATTCCTCGGTCTACCGCGTCGCATCCGTTCGGCGACGGATCGTCTCCCCCGATCGCGCCGGCCCTCACGGTCCCCGCCGCATCACCGGATCCCGAGGGATCCTCGGCGGCTGGGCCGGCGATCAGTGTCGGGAGCGGCGGCTCGCAGGAGCACTGCGTTCCGGGCCGCAAGCATTACACCGGCGTGACACGCCCCGGCCCGGCCGGTCCCCCATGGCGGCCCTCGAGGACCACGATCGGGCGGCGGGCCGATCGGCTGACAGGCTGCTGTTAGGCGAATCGGGGTGGGCGTTGCCGGCGCGGAGGCAGGCGGGAACGAGAGTGCGAGCATCAACGGACCAACGGGGTCCACCACCAGGGATGGAGGTCCTAATGAGCATCATCGCGTGGCTCGTACTCGGCGCGATCGCCGGGTATCTGGCGGGCTTCCTCGTCAAGGGCGACGAGGGACTCGGAGTCATCGGGCACATCGTGCTCGGCATCGTCGGCGCGCTCGTCGGCGGTTTCCTGGCGAGTGTCCTCTTCAAGACCAACCCGATCGACGGTCCGCTCGACGTCAGCTCGATCGTCACCGCCGTGATCGGCGCGATCATCGTTGTCGTCGTCGTCAATGCGGTGACCGGCCGCAGCCGTTCAGGTCGCGGCGCGATCTGACCACGGATGCCGGCGTTGGGCCGGCGTAGAGCAACCAGGAACGCCCACCGCGTGGTGGGCGTTCCGATTCAAGGGCCAGACAGGAAAGGAGCGACTCATGTCGAAGATCGTGGAATCGGTCAATGTCGCCGTGCCGGTCAGGACGGCGTACGACCAGTGGACCCAGTTCGAAGGCTTCCCGATGTTCATGGAGGGCGTCGAGAAGGTCGAGCAGCTCGACGACACGACACTCCGTTGGAAGGCGAGCATCGCCGGCCAGGAGCGGACCTGGAAGGCGCGCATCACCGAGCAGCTCCCGGATGAGCGTGTCGCCTGGACGTCGATCGACGGTGCGAAGAATGCCGGCGTCGTCACGTTCCATCGGCTTGGCGACAACCTGACACGGGTGACGCTCCAGCTCGACGTCGACCCGGAAGGTCCGGCCGACAACATCGGCGATGCCCTCGGGTTCGTCGAGCGGCGGGCC
>DATHGS010000168.1:0-2399 GCA_035490155.1 Candidatus Methylomirabilota bacterium
GAGGCAGCCGAATACGGCCGGCTCGGGTCCGACCCGGTCCAGGTCTCGGCCGGCACGAGGTGATACGTCGGGCGCATCAGGAGCTCGTGTTGATCGCGATGGTTGCGGCCGTGCCTGGCTCCTCGTCCTCCCGTGGCACCAGGAAGACCGCGAAGGCGATGGCCGCGAAGCACGCGACGATGGCCGGCACGATGGCGGTGCCGAGCGAGATTCCGGCCAATGAACCGGCGATGGCCGCGCCGATCGGGAAGCCGACGAAGTTCAGCCCCATCGACACGGCGAATGCCCGGCCGGTCCAGGCTGGATCGGTCCGCCGCTGACGGATCGTGAACAGTGCGATGTCCATCGGGCCATTGGCGAACCCGAGGATGATCGCCCAACCGGCAAGACACGCAAGACCAATGGCCGGATCAATGCCGTCGATGACCGCTGGCGGCAGGAGCAGGGCCACGCCGGGCGGAAAGGCGAGCATCGGCAGGACGAGCAAGCGCCACTCCCGGCCACGCGTATCGAGCCGGCCGAAGGCGAAGGCCGCCCCCATCCCCGCGAGGCCGGACAAGGCGAAGACGATCCCGACGACGGCCTCGCTGTAGCCGAGCCGGTCGATGACGATGAGCGGGAGGACGATCGTCGCGATCCCGCCGGCGAGGTTGAGCGACGAGATCGAGAAGGCCAACCCGCGGATGGTCCGGTTTCGCCAGGCGTAGCGCAGGCCGTCCATGGCGTCTGTCAGGAGCCGGCCGCTCGAATCGACCTCGGTCGGCGGATCCGGGATGCCGGTCATCACCGCGGCGGCAAGGCCGAACGCGACCCCCGTCGCGAGCAGCGCGGCCGGACCGCCGACGATCGTCACGAGACTCGCCGCCAGTGGCGGCCCGATGATCGTGGCGACGACGTAGCCATTTGAGTCGACGGCGTTGACCCGCTCCCACAGCGGCTCCGGGACGATCATCGGGAAGAGGCTGCGCAGGCCCGTTGCGCTCAGGATCCCGGTGAGCGACGAGACCGCCGCGATCGCGATGAGCAGGGGCGCCGGCAGCGCGTCCGCGAGGGCCAGCACGGCGATGAGCACCAGCGCCACGAGCGCGACGACGTAGTCCAGGCGGACGAGCCGCATCCGACCGTGTCGATCGAGAAGGGCCCCGGCGATGGGACTGACGAGGATCCCCGGCAGGACCGAGGCGAGGGTCACGACGCCGGTGATCGCCGGCGAGCCGTACAGCTTGAGGCTGAACAGGACCATCGCGACCGCGACCATCGACTGGGCGATCCGGGCCAGCTGCATCGAGATGAGGATCCGGGGCAGCCACGGGACCGCGAGGAGAGCGCGATACGAGGGGTCCGGCGCGATCGGCGCCGCGTTCACGTGGCCGGTTGGTCGGGCGAGACCCAGGCCCGATCGAGCGCGAGCTGGATGACGGTCGGTCGGTCGACGGCCAGCGCCTGGCGCAGCGCCGGCTCGAAGTCGTCGTCCTTGTCGACCCGGACTCCGCGCGCCCCGCAGGCGCGGGCGATCGCGGCGAAATCGATGGACCCGAGGTCCGTCGCGATGCCCTGACCAGCTCCCCGCCGGTCCTGGTGCATTCGAATCGTTCCGTAGCGCTCGTTGTCGAAGACGACCGCGACGAGCCTGACCTTTTCGCGAACGGCCGTTTCGAGCTCCGCCATCGTCATCGCGAACCCGCCGTCACCGGCTATCGCCACGACGGCCCGATCGCGATGCACGAGGGCAGCCGCGATGGCCGCCGGCAGCCCGTAGCCCATGGCTCCCGACGTCGGGCCGAGGAACGTGCCCGGCCGCCGGAAGCGGAAGTGGCGGGCGACCCACAGGCCGAAGTTGCCGGCATCCGTCGTGACGATTGCGTCGTCCGGCAGGACTCGGCGCAGGGTCGCCACGGTGTGGCCCGGGTGGACCCCCGGGCCGGTCCATGCACCCTCGTCGACGGCGGTCGCCGCCTCCCAGGCCGATCGATCGGCGGCGTTCGTCGCGCGCCGCGCGTCGATGACGGAGGCCTCGATGACGGCGCCGTGGAGCCGGGTCACGGCCGCGCGGACGAAGACGCGGGCATCCGAGCGCACCGTGATGAACGGCTCCGGCAGGTCGTCCCGTGGAGCGATTGGTTCGACGTCGACGAGGGCCCAGCGCTGGCCCGCGACCGGAACGCGATAGCCGAAACTCGTGATCTCCGACAGCCGGCAGCCGAGGACGAGCAGGGCATCGGCGCGTTCGAGGCGCTCGCGGACGACTGTCGGGGCGCCGAGGCCGGCCATCCCCAGGTAAAGCGGGTGGTCGTTCGAAATCACGTCGCCGCGGCGCCAACCGGCGATGACCGGCACATCGAGAAGCTCCGCGAGCCTGATGAGGTCCGAGGACGTGCGGGCCCGGAGGACGCCTCCAC
>DATHGS010000169.1:0-2349 GCA_035490155.1 Candidatus Methylomirabilota bacterium
CCGGCCATCGTCATGCAGTTCGTGCCGCGCTCGCGAGCCCGAGCCGCCCGCGCCCGCACTCTCGTTGCAGAGGCCCTCGCAACCGAGGGACTCTCGATCTCGGCGCTTCGCCGCGTCCCGACCGACGCGTCCGCTCTCGGCAGCGCCGCGGCCGACACTCGCCCCGACGTCGTCCAGGCGATCGTCCCGCGGCCCGTCGGCCCGGACGGCCGCCCCCTGACCGATGCCGACTTCGAGCGTCGCCTCGTCCTCGCCCGCCGCCGTCTCGAGACCCGGGCACGGGCCGAAGGGCTCGACGACCTGTCGGTGCCGTCGGCGTCGTGCCGAACGATCGTCTACAAGGGCCTCGTCGCCGGCGCGCGCCTGGCCGATCTCTTCCCTGACCTCGCGCTGCCGATCCCACTGTCGTACGCCCTGTTCCACCAGCGCTACGCGACGAACACGCAGCCGACCTGGCGCCTTGCCCAGCCATTCCGCGCGATTGCCCACAACGGCGAGATCGACACGGTTCGCGGCAATCGCGAGCAGGTTCGCGGTCGCTCGGCCGACGTCGTCCGCGGCGCAGCGGCGGGCGCGGTTGCACGGGCCCTCGTCGATGCCGGGCCGCTCCTCGCACCCGAGGGCTCCGACTCCCAGTCGCTCGACGAGGCGCTCGAGCTGCTCGTCGCGACCGGCTGGGATCTCGGTTCGGCGCTCCTCGCGGCGATGCCCGAGGCGCCGGCCCTGCGGCGCGCGCCGCATCCGCAGGTGGCGACGCTCCGCCGAGGTACGGCCGGCTTCCTCGCCCCGTGGGACGGACCGGCCGCGATCGTCTTCTCCGACGGCCGCCGGGTCGGGGCGATCATGGACCGCAATGGCCTGCGACCGGCGGCCTTCGCCGTAACGGCGGATCGGCTCGTTGCGGTCGCTTCGGAGGCCGGCGCGATCCCGCTCGCACCGGCGGACACGGTCCGGCGCGGACGGCTGGGCCCGGGGGAGATGCTCCTCGTCGACCCGCGCCGGCGGCTCGCCCTGGAGGACGGTGAGGCGAAGGCTCATATCCTCCGCCGCCTGCCGATCCACGACGCTCCCCGCCCGGCCCACCTCGACGTGGCCCAGGCTCAGGACGAGGCCGCCCGGACTCCCTCGCCGTTTCGCTATCTCGCCGGACTCGACGCCGAGAAGGCCCGGCTCGACATCAAGACGATGGTCCTCGAGGCCCACGAGCCGCTCTGGAGCATGGGCGACGACACGCCGACCCCCGGCCTCGGACGGGTCCATCGCCCGGTGACCGACCACCTCCGCCAGGCGTTCGCCCAGGTCACGAACCCGCCGATCGACCCGGAACGAGAGCGAGCGGTCATGGACCTGCGGCTCGACCTCGGCCGCCGGCCGGCGCTGCTCGGCGGCCCGCCGCGCGCCAGCCGGGCGCCGCGGACGATTCGGCTCGACCGACCGGTCATCGCCGACCTTCCCGGCCTGCTCGACGCCTTCGGCGGCCCGATCCTCCGCCTCGACGCTACCTGGGAGGCGACCGATGGGGCCGCCGGCCTCGGGGCGGCCCTCGCGGCTCTCGGCGCGAAGGCCGTGCGCGCCGCTCGCGGCCGGGTGGAGCTTGTCGTTCTGTCTGACCGCTCGTTCTCGCTCGATCGGTTGCCGATCCCGAGCGTCCTGGCGATCGGTGCCGTCAACGTCGCCCTGACCGAGGCCGGCCTCCGCGGCCGGGCCGACATCCTGGCCGAGTCATCGGACGTCCTCGACGTCCACGGGCTGGCGATGAGCCTCGCCGCCGGGGCGACCGCGGTGGTCCCGTGGCTCGCCGTCGAGCTGGCCCAGGAGACGGCCGGGACGCGAGGTGCGGAGGAACTGACGCCCGACGCGGCCGTTGGCAATCTCCTCGCGGCGTTCGAGGCCGGATTGCGCAAGACGCTCGCGCGGATGGGCATCAGCACTGTCTCGTCGTACATCGGCGGCGTGCTGTTCGAGACGATCGAGCTCGACGCGGAGCTGGTCCGGTGCTGCTTCCCGGGCGCTCCAGCCTGGCTCGGGACGGTCGGGTTGACGACCATTGGGGAGCAACTGATTCGCCGGGCGATCACCGCCCGCGCGCTTGCAGCCGATGTGCCGTCGCACAAGCTGCCAGATCCCGGTTTCGCCCGCTTCAAGGCCGACGGCGAGGCTCATCTTTTCTCCCCGAAGATCGTCGGTGAAGTCCAGGCCCTGTCGGCCGAGCCGGCCGTCGGCGCCTCGCTCGACGAGGCGCTGGGTCGGTATCGGGTGGCTCTCGGGGGCTCGGGAGATCGGGCGGTCACCCGATCGTCGAATTCGGTCGCCCGCGACGGCCTCCGCCTCCGACGCCGAGGCGGGCAC
>DATHGS010000170.1:0-2577 GCA_035490155.1 Candidatus Methylomirabilota bacterium
CGCATCGAGTCGTGGACCTTCTCGGCGACCCGGCGTGAGGCGAGGTTCTCGGGTGCGACGATCGACACGACCCGCGCGAAGCCGAGCCTGCCCAGGACGACGTCGCGACAGGCGCGGGCGGCCTCGGTCGCATAGCCGCGACCCCACTCGCGCCGGACGACGTGATAGCCGATCTCCGGCACGAGCTCACCGTCGATCGGCTGGAGCATCGGGCCGCAGTCGCCGATGAAGGCACCATCGGTAGCCCGTTCGACCGCCCAGAGCCCGAAGCCGTTCTTCACGTAGCTGTCGCGGGCCCAGCGTATCCAGGCTTCGGTCTCGGCGCGCGTCTTCGGGGCCGGATAGTGCTCCATGGCGATCGGGTCGCCGAGGACCTCGAACAGCGCATCGATGTCATCGAAGGCCAGCTCGCGGATGGTCAGGCGGTCCGTGCGAGCGACGATGCCGTCGGCGAAGGAAGACGCCCGGCCGGTGCGCATTGCTCAGCGCTCCTGGCGCAGGCTTCCGCCTTCGGTTCGGCCGTGCCAGAGCCGGATCAGGACGAAGCCCCACATCCGGAACGGTCGCCAGCCGTCCGCGATCGCCGTGAGCTCCGCATCGTCCGGCTCGGCCGGGAGGTCGTACGCGGCCTTGATCGCGAGGCGAGCCCGCGGATCTGCGAGCGGGACGGCATCGGCCACGCCGGCGCCTCGCAACAGCACGTGCTGCGACGACCACTCGCCGATCCCGCGGATCTCGCGGAGGCTGCCAGCGCATCGTCGAACGGCAACGATCGGAGGCGAGCGGCGTCGAGGCGGCCGTCGAGTGCGGCCCGGGCGACCTCGTGGAGACGGTTCAGTTTCTCCGGGTTCAGCCCGGGCGCCTCCGTGACCTCCAGCAGTCGGTTCGGAAGCGCGAATGCGTGCAGCTTCTGTCCACCGATCTCGAGGGTTGCGCCGCCGGACTCGGCGAGACCCAGCTTGATCCTTGCCGCCTGGCGCATGGAGATCCGCTGCCCGATGATCGCCTGGACGGCCGCCTCATACGGCGAGTAGAAGCAGACCGGCCGGAGGTGATCGAACTCGGCCTGGAGCCGGCCGATGACCGGATCGCGCCGACCGACCTCGTCCCAACCCATCCCGTCGTGATCGAGCGACAGCGTCCGGGCGACCTGGCCGCGGACCGCCTCCATCGACACGTCCGGTGACGACACGACCGCTTCGCCCCGGATCAGTTCGCCGTCCTGCCAGACGACCGCCGCCGCAGACCCCGCCCAGCCGTCGACCGGGAATGCCATCGTCAAGCGGGTGGCGTCGTCGGCGAACGTGCCGCTCGCCGGCGTGAATCCGCCGAGGAATCGCTGGGCCGACGCAAGGCTGAACTGTCCCCGGGGCTCGATCGTGAACTCCACCATGGGAGGAGTATCGCAGCCGATCCGATCCCTGTCGGGCCAGTCGACGAGCCGCCGCGGCAGGCCCGCGGCGTACAATCGCGGCCCATGGCGATCTACCTCGACCACGCCGCCACGACGCCGCTGAGGCGCGAGGCGCTCGACGCGATGCTGCCCTACCTCACGGATCAGTTCGGCAACCCGTCCAGCGCGCACTCGTTCGGGCGGAAGACGCGGGCCGCCCTCGACGAGGCCCACGAGCGCGTCGCGGCACGCCTCCACGCGGAGCCTCGCGAGATCATCTTCACGTCCGGCGGCACGGAGGCGAACAACCTCGCCCTCAAGGGAGCGGCATGGGCCGGCAAGGCCCGCGGGCATCGAATCGTGACTTCGCCCGTCGAGCATCACGCCGTCGGCCACACGCTCCGGTATCTCGAGCGGTTCGGCTTCGAGATCGTCGAGCTGCCGGTCGATCGCTACGGACGGATCGATCCGGACGAGCTCGACGCGGCGATCGACGACAAGACGATCCTCGTCGCGATCATGCTCGCCAACAACGAGGTCGGGACGGTCCAGCCGATCGCCGAGATCGGTCGCCGCGTGCGGACCCACCGCAACGTTCTCTTCGCGATCGACGCCGTCCAGGCGGCCCCTTACGTCGACATCGACGTCGAGGCGCTCGGCGCCGACATGCTGTCGATCGCCGCCCACAAGTTCGAGGGCCCGAAGGGGGTCGGCACGCTCTATCTCCGGCACGGGACCCACATCCTGTCGCAGCAGCAGGGCGGGACCCAGGAGCGCCACCGCCGGGCGGGGACGGAGAACGTCGCCGGGATCATCGGTCTCGCGGCGGCCTTCGACCTGACCTGTGCCGAGCGGCCCGAGACGGTCAAGCGGCTGCGGCGCCAGCGCGAGCGGCTC
Organism: Candidatus Methylomirabilota bacterium; assembly: GCA_035490155.1. GTDB lineage: Bacteria > Chloroflexota > Limnocylindria > Limnocylindrales > CSP1-4 > CF-46. The sequence continues at coordinate 2,291 of DATHGS010000170.1, forward strand.
AAGAGTGCTGTCCTCGCCGTCGACGGCACGGAGATGACCGGCCACCCGAAGGAGCGCCTGCCGGGCCTCCTCTCGATCATCGCCCGAGAGACCGACGGCAACTCCGTCGCGCTGTCGCTCGATCTCGAGGGGATCGCCTGTTCCGTCGGGTCCGCTTGCACGACCGGCTCGACCGAGGTCTCGCACGTCCTGTCGGCGATGGGCTACCCGGACGAGGAGGCCCGCGGGGCCCTTCGGCTCTCGCTCGGCCGAACGACGACCGACGCCGAGATCGACACGGCAGCGGA
>DATHGS010000171.1:0-2271 GCA_035490155.1 Candidatus Methylomirabilota bacterium
TCGAAGGCGCTGTCCAGATCGGCGACCCACTCGCCGACCTACCGCCTCCGCGACTTGCGGACTACCCCGATGGACAGTGCGGACCAGGCGGCGTGATCACATCGTCCAGCAATGAGGTCGGTTGCACTTTCAACACCGATGTGACGCTCAACGAGGGGACCTACTACGGCGGCTGGATCATCAAGAATGGGGTGACGATCACACTCAATCCCGGCATGTACATCATCGCCGGCAACGGAATCAAGATCGCTGGCACCGGCGCGATCGCTTCGGTGGCCGGAGGGACAGGCCCGGCTCCGGTGATGATCTTCAACACGGACGGCCCGACGTGTCCGCCGAATCCCTGTCAGGACAAGATCACCTTCAGCACCCAGTCTTCCATCGATCTGAGCCCCATTGCGAGCGGCCCTTACAAGGGGATTCTGCTTTGGAATGACGGCAACGGCTCCAACCCGTCGGCGGAAGTTGACCTCCTCGGTGGCACAGATCTGAACATCGGCGGTACGGTCTACAGTCCAAAGGGGCTCGTGAAGGTTGATGGTGGTGGCACGGCAGCCGGGAACGCCGCTATCCAGATCATTTCATGGCAATGGGACGTCGGTGGATCATCCGGTCTCGATATGCCCTATGACCCGGCCGGTCTCTACCATTTCGACAGTAAGGGTCTCGTTCGGTAGGTTTGGGACTTACGGGGGATGGTCCGCGGGCGCGAGCCGCGTCAATATCGCCCGTATGTTGAAGCGAGTTGCTGCAGCGTTCCTGTGGTACGCGATGGTCTGGGTCGGCTATGAGATCGCGTCGTCTCTTGTCGGTCTCCCCCGACTGATCGGCCCCGTTCTCTCCGCCGCGGTCGCGATGCTTGTCGTCGTCGATCCGCTTCGTCTGTTTTGGCCGCACTCGGAAGACACCGCTGACAAGCCGTTCCGTCTAGGCGCTCCGTCTCTCGACAGGACTGCCGCCAACTCGCGCTGAGTCGCCCACTCCATGGCAAGACCGTCGTCTGTTAGCGGCGGTCTCTTCATGTCCAGCGAGTCTTGAGCCACCGACCAGACATTGAATTGGTCGAGCGTTCAACCCCTATTTCGTGCCGCTTGAACCGGCGTGACCCGGCGTAGCGCCGGGAAGGCGATCGCCACGATCGCGAGGAGAATCAGCGTCACCGTTCCGCCGCCGGCGAGCGCCAGCGGGGCGCCGAAGCCCTCGGCGATCGCGCCGGCCATCAGGTTGCCGAACGGGATGAGGCCAAGCGAGGTCATCACGTACAGCGACAGGACCCGTCCGCGGAGGCGCGGCGACACGAGCACCTGGATGAGCGTGTTCGTCGTCGCGTAGTAGGCCACCTGGCTGCCGCCCAGCGCGGCGAGCGCCACGCAGGACAGCGGCAGCCACGTTGACAGCCCGAAGACGATCAGCCCGATCGACGCCGACGCGAGCCCCAGCAGCATCAGCCGCCCGCTGCCCCCACCCGGCCGCAGAACCGCCACCAGCAGCGCACCGGACAGAGCGCCGACACCCAGCGACGCGTTCAGGAGCCCGAGCCCCGGCGCCCCGATCCGCAGCACATCCCTCGCGAACACCGGCATCAGGACGAGGTAGTTGAGGATGAACAGCGCCGGAATCGCCGCGAGCAGCACGAGAAGCGCGATCGTCCTCTCCGCCCGGATGTAGCGGATCCCGTCGAGCACATTCGCCCACATCGACGCCTCGACCCGCGCCGCGCTCGACGCCCGGCCGATCGGCAGCCGGGCGATGACGATCGCCACGATCACGAGTCCGATCGCATTGGCCCAGAACGCGAGGGCAATGCTGCCGGCGGCGATGATGAGCCCCGCGATCGACGGGCCGAGCACCCGCGACAGGTTGAACTGGGCCGAGTTGAGGGCGACCGCGTTGCCGATGGCCGACCGATCGACGACGGTCGACACGACCGCCTGGAACGCCGGCGAGGCGAGGGCACCGGCCGACCCCGCGAGGGCTGCCAGGACGAGGACCTGCCAGAACGCGACGACGCCGGTCGAGGTCAGGATCGCCAACAGCGCAGCAACCCCGGCGCCCGCCAGTTGAGTCGCCGCGAGCAGGCGACGCAAGTCGACCCGATCGGCCAGGACGCCGGCGAAGATCGAGAGCAGGAGGATCGGGGCGGTCGCCGCGGCACTCGTCGCGCCGAGCGCGAATCGCGAGTCGGTCAGCCCGAGGACGAGCCAGCCCTGAGCAGTCGTCTGCATCCAGTTGCCGATGCTCCCGACGAACGCCGCAACGATGAACCGCCGA
>DATHGS010000172.1:0-2373 GCA_035490155.1 Candidatus Methylomirabilota bacterium
CCGCAGACACGGCTGAACTCGAAGTGGTTGAGCTGGAACTGGCCGCCGCCGGTCTGCGTGAGGTAGGCGACGGACCCGGGGGGGACGAGGATCGGGGTTGCCGCGGCGGCGGTTGGTTGGCCGGATCCGCTGACGATCGACGCTGTGCCTGGCGCGCTCGCGGTCGGAACGTTCGATTGAGAGAGCCTGAGTGCTCCGACGGCGACCGCCACGATCACCGCCCCCGCGAGAAGCGCGTACGGGGCCAGCAGCGACTGGATCGGGCGCCGCGTTCGGCGATGGTGCGGCCCGGCCTCGCGCTCGATCGCCGCGGCGGTTCGGGCCCACAGATCGCGTGGCGGGAGCGGCTGCCGATCGCGCAGGGCTCGCAGCTCGAGACGCTGGGTCGCGTAGTCAGCTGCCGTCGCGGCACACGCGGTGCACTCGGCCAGATGCTCGTCCAACCAGGCTTCCTCGGCCGGGTCGAGCGGACCCTCGAGGCGTTCGGCGGCGCGGGCGCGGGCGCGAAGATGCGGGGTCTTCCAGTCGTCGGTTCGTCCGCCGCGGCCACCGAGCAGGGTCATCGCTCGTCCCCGGACGCGGCGCCGATCCCACTGTCCCGCGCGATCTCCGCCTCGGATTCCGCGGTTCGCTCCGCGGCCAGGGCCTGGCGCAGGCTCTCGCGAGCCCGAGTCAGCAACGCCCGGGCCGCGACATGGCTGACGCCGAGTGCCGCTGCGAGCTCGAGTCCGGTCAGATCGTGGATCTCGGCGAGGAGCAGGGCGGCCCGCTGGCGCTCCGGGATGCGCGCGAGGGCCCGCTGGAGGTCACCCGACAGGTGGGTTTCCATCACCAGGTGCTCGGCCGACGGAGACGCTCCACGGGACTCTCCGGTCCATGGCAGGAAGCGAACGATCTTGCCACGGCGGATGTGGTCGAGGGCAACGCGATGCGCGATCTGATAGAGCCACGCGCGAGCGTTCTCGGGCTTCTCGAGGCTGTCGTATGCCTTGTACGCCTTGATGAAGGCGTCCTGGGTGAGGTCGGCGGCGAGCTCTGGGTCACGAATCATCCGGATCAGATAGGCGTAGATCTCGCCGTGATGACGAGCGAAGAGTTCCTCGACGAAGATTCCGGCGGTGTCCTGGTCCCAGACGCCGCTCATCGCCGGACCCCCCACAAGGCCGCGGCCGGGGCCGAGGTCTCTCTCGAGTTCGCCGAGCATGAATCCTCCGAGGAGTGAGACGGAAGGGAGTCGGGCGACAAGGGTCGCGCGATCCTCGGGGCAAGGACGAGGTGCTGAGACGCCATGTGACGCCGTCCCTCCATCGGCGTTGCGTCCATCAGCCAGTCGCCTCCCGCGTGCCGTCGAATGCCGGCCGGACGCGACCGAGCAGCTCCTCCACGGCGTCCTCGGGCGAGACGGGGTTGACCGGCAATCCGGTTCCCAGCTCGAGACCGGCAATCTCGCGGAGCCGGGGATGGATCTCCCAGTGCCAGTGATATGTCGCATCAACCTGTTCGCGCAGCGGCGCGGTGTGCAGGACCAGGTTATAGGGCGGCCCGTCGAGACTGGCGGCGAGCCGACCGAGGACCTGGCGAAGGGCTTCAGATGTCGCCGTGACATCGGCCGGTGTGGCCCGCCCAAAGTCGGCATCGTGACGACGCGGGACGATCCATGTCTCGAACGACGAGCGCGAGGCGAACGGAGCGAAGGCCACGCTCGTGTCGTCCTCCCAGACGAGTCGCTCCGGGCGCGTCGGCTCGACCCGAACGAGGCGGCACCAGGGGCACTCGCCCTCCCGGATGACAAACCGAGCCGCCCCGCCGAGCTCCTCTGCGACGCGATGCGGGATCTGCGGCAGGTCGTACAGATCGAGGCAGAGGTGGTTTGTCCGCGCGCCGGCCTGGGCGCCCCAGTTCTGAACGACTTGGAGGTGGTCCGTCTGGCCGAGGGCACGAGCCTCCGCGATGGCCGTCCGCGCGGCCCCGACAAGCCCTTCGATCGTGTCGTTGCCGACGGCGTGGAGCGGTCGGTGCTCGCCTCGGCCCGCGACGATGGTTCGCCAGCTGCCGCTCGCCCGCGCCTGCGACAGGGCGACCTGAGCGAGTGCGCCGTCGATCTCACGCGCATCCTCGTCTGTTCCGACGACATGGAAGGCGTAGTCCTTGAGGGTCCGGAGGCGGATTCCGTCTCCGGCTGGGAGCCGGCAGTTCTGGCAGTCCCCTGCATCGTCGACCGGCTCCGCCGCGCGAGCGAACCGATCGCGATGGAACGCCCGATCGACGATGGTCGCCACCCACCAGCCGGTGATCGGGTCCTTCCGGAGCTCGAAGAGTCCAGCGGCCATCGTCAGCGCGTCGCGGCCGTGGCCGTGACGTCGAGGGCCCTCT
>DATHGS010000173.1:0-5264 GCA_035490155.1 Candidatus Methylomirabilota bacterium
CAGCTCGTCGAGAAGGGCTTCGCCCACAACATCAAGAGCGCCAAGCGCATCGTCGAGCGCGTCCGGCCCGAGGTCTGGGACGTCCTCGAAGAGGTCATCAAGGACCATCCGGTCCTGCTGAACCGCGCCCCGACGCTCCACCGCCTGGGCATCCAGGCCTTCATGCCGGTCCTCGTCGAGGGCTCGGCGATCCAGATCCACCCGCTCGTCTGCACCGCGTTCAACGCGGACTTCGACGGCGACCAGATGGCGGTCCACGTGCCGCTCTCGACGGCCGCCCAGGAAGAAGCTCGGACGATGATGCTGTCGACGGCCAACCTCCTGTCGCCGGCCGATGGCAGCCCGGTCATCGCCCCGACCCAGGACATGGTCCTCGGCTGCTACTACCTGACGATGGAGCCGATCGGCAAGCAGCCGAAGCGGGTCCGCCTGTTCTCCTCGGAGGACGAGGCGATCATGTCCTACCAGCTCAGGGAGAAGACCGGCGTCACGCTCCACGAGCCCGTCGAGGCGATGGTCCAGACGTGGGACGCCGAGTCCCGCACGCTCGTCCCGGCCCGTCGCCGGACGACGGTCGGCCGGATCATCTTCAACCAGGTCCTGCCGGATCAGCTCCGCTACTCGGACCGGGTCATGGTCCGGACCGAGCTCAAGGAGCTCATCGACGAGTGCTACCGGATGCTCGGTCCCGACGAGACGGCCCACCTGGCCGACGGGATCAAGAGCGTCGGCTTCGACTTCGCGACCCGCGGTGGAATGACGATCGGCGTCTTCGACATCGAGGTCCCGAAGGACAAGGCGGCCCGCCTCACCGCGGCCGACAACAGCGTCTCCGAGATCGATCGCCAGTTCCAGCGCGGCCTCATCACCGAGGACGAGCGCTACGAGCAGGTGGTCGACGTCTGGCAGAAGACGACCAGCGCAATGTCCGACGAGATGATGAAGGGCCTCCGACCCGATGGCCCGGTGACGATGATGACCGCCTCTGGTGCCCGCGGTAACAAGGGCAACATCGGTCAGCTCGGCGCCATGCGCGGCCTGATGGCCGACCCCTCGGGGCGGATCATCGACGTCCCCGTCCGGAGCAACTTCCGGGAGGGCATGACGGTCCTCGAGTACTTCATCTCGACCCACGGCGCCCGGAAGGGCCTGGCCGACACCGCCCTCCGGACGGCCGACTCCGGCTATCTGACCCGGCGCCTGGTCGACGTCGCCCAGGATGTCATCACCCGCGATGACGACTGCGGCACGGAGGAGGGGAGCTGGATCACCCGCGAGGACTCCAGCGACGAGAAGGAATTCCGCCGCCGGCTCATCGGTCGCCTGGCGGCCGCCCCATTGCCCGACCCGACCGTCAAGGTCAAGAAGGGTGAGACGGCGCCCATCATCGTCGATCGCAACGAGGAGATCACCAAGGACATCGCGGCACGTATCGATGCGGCCGGGATCGACGAGGTCCTCGTTCGCTCACCGCTCGCGTGCGAAGCTCGCTACGGCGTCTGCCGGGCGTGCTACGGACGAAACCTTGCCACCGGCGAGATGGTCGCCGCCGGCGAGGCGGTCGGCATCATTGCCGCCCAGTCGATCGGCGAGCCGGGCACCCAGCTGACGATGCGAACGTTCCACACCGGCGGTGTCGCGGGGCTCGACATCACCGCCGGCCTGCCGCGCGTCGAGGAGCTGTTCGAGGCCCGCGTCCCCAAGGGCAAGGCCGAGATCAGCCACATCGACGGCATCGTCGAGATCCTCCGGAGCGACACCGGGACGAAGGTCAAGGTTGTCAGCACGGAGGTCTACGACACGTCGCTCGCCCTTCCAAATGGGGCCGAGATGCTGGCCGCCGCCGGCGACACTGTCGAGGCGAACCAGGTCCTTGCCCGTGCCGGTGGCACTGACGGGGCCGCTCCTACCGACATCGTCTCGCCGGTCCAGGGCTTCCTGGTCAACAGCGACCAGGGCCTCGTCGTCCGGGCTCAGGACGTCGTCGAGCGCGAGTACACCATCCCCCACAACGCCAAGATCCTGGTCGACAACGGGGCGGAGATCCGCGCCGGTGACGCCATCACCGATGGCCCGATCAACCCGCAGGAGTACCTCGACACACGGGGCAAGGACGCCGTCCAGCGCTACCTGGTCAAGGAAGTCCAGAAGGTCTACCGCAGCCAGGGCGTGACGATCAACGACAAGCACATCGAGATCATCGTTCGGCAGATGCTCCGGAAGGTCCGGATCGATCAGCCGGGCGACGTCGACCTGCTGCCGACCGAGCTCATCGATCGGCTCGACTTCGAAGAGGCAAACAATCGCGTCCTCTCCGAGGGCGGCGAGCCGGCGACGGCCCAGACGGTCCTCCTTGGGGTCACCAAGGCATCGCTCAACACCTCGAGCTTCCTCGCGGCCGCCTCCTTCCAGGAGACGACCCGGGTCCTGACCGAGGCGGCGATCAACGGCGCCAAGGACCACCTGATCGGCCTGAAGGAGAACGTCATCATCGGCAAGCTCATCCCGGCCGGGACGGGTGCGCCGGCGAATGTCGCGGCCCGCAAGGAGCGCGATCGGCGAGCGGCCATCGAGGCCCTGGCCGGCGAGGCGATCGAGGAGGGCGGGGCCGAATACAACCCGTTCCTCGAGGACGGCACGGCTCGCCCGACGGACGAGGCGGCGGGGCTTGCCCTGGCGGCCACGATCGCCGGCGGCGAGAGCGACGATGCCGAGTTCAACCCGTTCCTGGCCGACGACGAGCCGAGCGACAGCGACGATGACGAAGCGGCCGACGCGGCCGCCGAGGCAGCGACTGTCGCCGAGGCCGACGAGGAGGGCGCGGAGGTCTGATCCTCGGGCCAATGGCCTCGCGGAGCTCCGCCTTGGGCCTCGGGGGGCGGGTGCCCGATCCTACGGGGAGGGTGCCCGAATCGAAGGTTCCTGCGGCCCGCGAGTTCGTTTGACCGAACTTGCGGGCCGCTGATACACTCCGCGTTCGTGGCCTCGGGAGGGGTCAGCGGTTGACGCGCGCGTCGACCGAGCCCGTCGAGACCAACCTGAAGGGTCCCCATCGCGAGCTTCGCGCTCGTCGATCGCAGCGGGCCCACGCCACTGAATCAAACCGAAAGGAGCAGCGTCTTCGTGCCGACGATCAGCCAGCTCGTGCGCCACGGCCGCACGCCGAAGGTCTCAAAGATCAAGGCGCCTGCCATGCGCAAGAACTGGAACAGCCTGCGCCAGCGACAGGTCGCGATTCCGGGTGCCCCCCAGAAGCGCGGCGTCTGCCTGCAGGTCCGGACGATGACGCCCAAGAAGCCGAACTCGGCGCTCCGCAAGATCGCCCGCGTCAAGCTGACCAACCAGATGGAGGTCACGGCCTACATCCCGGGTATCGGTCATAACCTCCAGGAGCACTCCGTCGTGCTCGTCAGGGGCGGCCGAGTCAAGGACCTCCCGTCGGTCAAGTACCACATCATCCGCGGGACCCTCGATGCGGCGGGCGTCCGCGATAGCAAGCAGGGTCGCAGCAAGTACGGCGCGAAGGCCGCCCCCGCCGTGGGAGGCCGCAGGTAATGCCGCGTCGACAGAGCATCCCCCGGATGACCAAATACCAGACGGTGCCGGTCAACAGGACAACTGCCCGGTTCACCGCCAAGCTGATGTCCGACGGCAAGCGCAACCTGTCCGATCGGATCCTCCGCGAGGCCCTCGCCCGCGCCGAGGCGAACTCGCACCGGCCGGGTCTCGAGGTCCTCGAGGCGGCGCTCCGCAACGCGACTCCGATCATCGAGGTCAAGCCGCGGCGCGTCGGTGGGGCGACCTACCAGGTCCCGGTCGAGATCCGCGGCGAGCGACGGATGTCGCTCGGGGTCCGCTGGCTCGTCCAGGCGGCCCGCAAGCGGAACGGCAAGAGCATGAGCGAGAAGCTCGCGGCCGAGCTCGTCGACGCCATGAACGGCATCGGCGCGGCGGTCAAGCGACGCGAAGACACGCACAAGATGGCGGAGGCCAACAAGGCCTTCAGCCATTTCAAGTGGTAATCCCAGGAGCATAGAGAACACCGTGGCACGACAGGTTCCGCTCGCACGCACGCGGAACATCGGAATCATCGCCCATATCGACGCCGGCAAGACCACCGTGACGGAGCGGATCCTCTTCTACACGAAGAAGATCTACAAGATCGGCGAGGTCCACGACGGCGCTGCGACCATGGACTGGATGCCCCAGGAGCAGGAGCGCGGGATCACGATCACCGCGGCTGCGACGACGGCGTTCTGGGGCGATCACCGCATCAACATCATCGATACGCCCGGGCACGTGGACTTCACTGTCGAGGTCGAGCGGAGCCTTCGCGTGCTCGACGGCGCGGTCGTCGTCTTCGACGGGGTCGCCGGTGTCGAGCCGCAGTCCGAGACCGTCTGGCGGCAGACCGATCGCTACGGCGTGCCCCGCTTCTGCTTCATCAACAAGCTCGACCGGACTGGCGCCGACTTCTGGCGCGGTGTCGACTCGATCAAGGAGCGCCTCGGCGCCAACGCCGTGCCGATCCAGATCCCGATCGGGCGCGAGGACACCTTCGAGGGCGTCGTCGACCTCGTCGAGATGAAGGCCTACTACTACCGCGATGACCAGGGCACCACGTTCGACGTCAAGGACATCCCGGACGACCTGAAGGCCGAGGCCGAGACCCACCGCCACAAGATGATCGAAGCCGTCGCCGAGATGGACGACGAGCTGACCCACAAGTATCTCGAGGGCGAGGAGCTGACGATCCCGGAAATCAAGCGGGGTCTTCGACTCGGCACGCTCACGACCCGGATCATCCCGGTCCTGACCGGTTCGGCCCTCAAGAACAAGGGCATCCAGAAGCTGCTCGACGCGGTCGTCGACTACCTGCCCTCGCCGCTCGACGTCCCGCCGATGATCGCGATCGACCCGCGGACGGGCGAGGACGTCGTCCGCACGCCGGACGACAAGGAGCCGTTCAGCGCGCTCGCGTTCAAGATCGCCGCCGATCCGTTCGTCGGCAAGCTCGCGTTCTTCCGGGTCTACTCCGGGACGCTGAAGGCCGGCTCGTACGTCCTGAACCCGACCAAGGGCAAGAAGGAACGGATCGGCCGGATCCTGCAGATGCATGCCAACCACCGCGAGGAGATCGACGAGGTCTACGCCGGCGACATCGCCGCGGCCGTCGGGCTCAAGGACACCTACACCGGCGACACCCTCTCCGATGTCGACCATCCCATCATCCTCGAGAACATCACCTTCCCCGAGCCGGTCAT
>DATHGS010000174.1:0-4803 GCA_035490155.1 Candidatus Methylomirabilota bacterium
CGCGAGATCGCGCTCGAGCTCGCCCCGGGGGCCACGATCGAGGCCGCCTGGGCGGCGCTCGTCGAGCGTCATCCGGTCCTGGCCTCCGGTCGCCCGGCCGTCCGCTTCGCCCGCAACGGCGAATACGCCGATCCGGACACCACCCTCGGCAATGGCGACGAGCTGGCGATCATCCCTCCGGTCAGCGGGGGAGACGAAGCCGGGATCGGACCGGGCGCGGGAGTAGCGGCGGCAGGCGCTGAGCCGGCCGGTGAGCCGGGCGGCGACGGCCCCGTCGGACCGCGGCGGATCCTCGAGCTGCGCGCGGATCCGTTCGCCTCGACGATCCTGACCGACCTGGGCGAGGCCCTGGCGACCGACGCCGACGGAGCCGTCGTTGGGTTCATCGGGCGAACCCGCGAGACGCCGGGCACCCCCGCCGCGGGCCAGGAGGCGGAAGCGGCACGCCACGCTGGTCGTGCGGTCGAATCGCTCGGATACGAGGCACACGAGCCGATGGCGCTCGCGATGCTCGCGCGGATCGCGGACGAGATCGCCGAACGGTTCGGGGTCGTTCGCCTGGCGATCGTCCATCGGACTGGCGAGGTGCCTCTCGGCGAGCCGAGCGTCGCGATCGTCGCCGTGTCCCCGCATCGCGACTCGGCGTTCGAGGCGGCCCGCTATGCGATCGATGAAACAAAGGCGCGCGCGCCGATCTGGAAGGCAGAACGGTTCGCGGACGGCCATGTGTGGGTCGGCGAGATCGCCCGGGACGGCCCCGCGACGGCAGACTTGAAATCGTCCGCGGCCAAATCGTCCGCCACCAAATCGTCCGCCGCCGCGGATCGGGAGGCTCGATGAAGGTCTACATCAGCGTCGACATGGAAGGGATCGCCGGGGTCAGCCATCCCAATCCAACGGGTCGCGCCGACGCCGGCTACCCGGCGGCTGTCGACCTGATGGTGGGTGAGGCGAACGCGGCGATCGAGGGTGCCCTCGCCGGCGGCGCCGACGAGATCCTCCTCAACGACAGCCACGGCGGGATGTACAACCTGCGCCCGGCCGATCTCCACCCCGCGGCTCGAGTCCTCCAGGGCCAGAAGGCCTGGTCGATGGTCGCCGGCGCCGGACCCGGCGTTGGATTCGACGTCGCCCTCTTCGTCGGCTACCACGCCCGGGCCGGACACCCGACCGGCACCATCGCCCACACCTTCTCGGGACGGCCGACGCTCACTCAGCTGAACGGCCGGCTGGTCGGCGAGACCGGTCTGAACGCGGCGGTTCTCGGCGCGTGGGGGATCGCGGTCGGGCTGGTCGCCGGCGACGATGCCCTCGCCGACGAAGTTGCCGACTGGCTGCCGTGGGCCGAGCGGATCATCGTCAAGACCGCGTCCGGTGGGAATGCCGCGGCATCGTTCCACCCGACGTTCGCCCGCGACCTCATCCGAAGCGGTGCAGAGCGCGCCGTGCGGCGGGCGGCCGCGGGGGAGCTCCGGCCGCTCGTCGTCGAACCGCCGGTCGTCGTCGAGGTCGACTATCGCAACGCGATTGCCGCCGACTACGCCGCCATCGTCCCCGGCGCGGAGCGGGTCGGCGATCGCGGCGTTCGCTTCGAGGCACCCGACGCGGTGACCGCCTACCGCGGATTCCTCGCCGGCGTACGGCTGGCAGGCATCGTCGACTGAGCTCCTGACCTCGCCGCCGCCCGCCGGATTTACCGGCCGGCGCTGCCCCGAGGTGACCACTCGAGGTTGGTCCATTCGGATGATGCGGCGGTGCGCGATCGCTCGCTACGCTGGGTGTACCAGCGCCGTGTTTCCGGGGTAATCGTCACGAGTCAGCCACTAACGGGATCGCAGCCGAACGCCGGGGTCGACGACTCGGCGGTTGCTTCGGTGCGCGAACATGCCCTGCTCGAGGCGACGAACGCCGCCTTGCGACTCCAGCTCGACGAGGCCGTCGAGCAGCTCCGCCACGCCAGCCGGGTTCAGTCGGACCTCCTCGCAAATGTCAGTCACGAGCTGCGGACCCCGCTGACGGCGATCCTCGGCTTTACAGAGATCCTCCTGAGTGGCCTCGACGGACCGCTCAACCCGCGGCAGCTCGAGGATGCGACGACGATCCAGGCGAATGGCCGGCGCCTCCTCCTGCTCGTCGACGACCTCATCGACATTGCCGCGATCGGCGCCGACCGGCTCGACCTTCAAACGCGACCGATCGACTCGGCGTCGGCGCTCGCCAAGGTGGTCGGCGAGATCCGGCCGCTCGCCGGCCAGAAGGGGATCGCCCTGACGCTCGAGGTACCCGCCCGCCCGATCGAGGTCCAGGCGGACCCGCAGCGCTTCCACGAGATGGCCCTCAACCTCCTGTCGAACGCCGTCAAGTTCACCCCGTCCGGTGGCACTGTCCGGGTTCAGTCGACGGATGAGACGGCCGATGAGACCGGCGACCGGCCGATGCTCACGATCGAGGTCATCGATTCGGGGATCGGCATCGCCAGCGAGAATCACGAACGCATCTTCGAGAAGTTCCAGCGGCTCTCCGGTCCGGAAGTCGCGGGGACCGGTCTCGGTCTTGCGATTTCGCGCCAGCTGGCCAGCCTCCACGGCGGCAGCCTGACGGTCAGCTCGACGCCAGGACTCGGCAGCCGCTTCATCCTTCGTCTGCCCCTCGCCGGGCCGCCGGCATGAGCCCCGATACCCGGTGCCCTCGATGATCGGGACAATGCCTCTCGTCCTGGTTGTCGACGACGTCGCGGAGACGCGACAGCTGATGCGCCGGATCCTCGAACGCGACCATATCCGTGTCCTCGAGGCGGCCAGCGGCGAAGAGGCGATTCGGACCATCGCCGGATCGCGGCCGGAAGCCGTCGTCCTCGACCTGCGCCTGCCCGGGATGTCGGGTTTCGATGTTGCCCGGACGGTCCGGGCCAACCCCGACGAGGCGATCGCCGCAACACCGCTTCTCGCCTGCAGTGCCTCGATCCAGCATGAGGTCCGCCGCGAGGCCCTCGCTGCCGGATGCGACGACTTCCAGGGCAAGCCGTTCGACATCGTCACGTTCGCGAAGCGCGTTCGCGATCTCATTGGGCACGAGGCAGTCGAGTAGCGCCATACTCGCGGGCATGACGCTGCCTCCTCGCGATCTAGGGCCGCTCGACCGGCTGGCCGAGCGCGCGGAGACGCTCGCTGGGGCCTGGGCCGCCAGAGCCCGGGCGTCGACAACAGTTGGGCGTGAGCGGGCACTTCTCAGGATGTTCGGGGTCGGTGGCCTCGATGCCGCCGACCGGCCGCTCGCGTGGGCCGCCGTCGACCGCTACATGGCGGGCGGGCGCGGGAGGCTCGCTGGCGGGATCCTCCTGCCGTTCGCGATGGGTCTCGTCGAGTACGACATCGATCCACAACGGCTTGCGCTCGATATCGCCTCGGGTGCGGTCGATCTCGGCCTCGAGGCCGACCTGCTCAACGAACCAGACCGCCGCGCGCTCGCCGAGGAGGAGGCCCGCCGGCTGGCCGCCGCGGCAACCGATCGGATCGATGCCAACCGGACCGCCCGTCGCGAATTGCTGGCCGTCCTCGGCGAATCAGCTCGTCCGTGGCTTGGGGCCACGATCGGTGACCTGGAAATCGCCGGAGCGCTGATGTCGGCCGGGCATGTCGTCCGGGCCGGCGCGGAGGTCGTCCAGATCCAGGTCCCGATCGGGCGGGAGCTGGTCGAGCGGCTCCGCGATGCCGGCCTCCACGCGCCGGTCTGGGAACCCGGTGACGAGTCGTCGGCGGGGCTCGAGACCGACGGCGAACTCATGCCGACGGGCAGCCAGCGAGCCCTGAGAATCCTTCGTCGGAACCTCGACGAACTTGCGGCCGAGCGCCGCCACTACGTCCGGGTCGCTGCCGTGCCGCCACCGCTCGGGGCGCCCGAATCGGCCGTTGTGGCGGCTTTCGAGCGCCTCGATATCGTCCAGTCGGACCCGCTTGCGGAGATCGTCGGCGGTCGGGTCGCCCCGGATCGTGCCCTCGCCGACCACGCCTTTGCCCACGGCCTCCTGGCTCGAGCGGGCGTGATGGTCGCCCTGTCGGCCGGGCCCCTCGTCGTGGCCCCGGACCTCGCCCGGGGCGTTCCGTCCGATCCCGCCACGCGGGCCGGTCGAGCCTTGGCAATTCAGCTCCTGTCCGTGGCGCTCGCGCGTGGCAACGGCGTGCCGTCCGCGCAACTCCTCCTCGGGGCGCTGCCGGCGTGGCTGATCGGCGAACCGTCGCCGATCATCCAGGCGGCCGCCGAGGTCGCCCTCCGCCGCGCCCTCTTCCCCGAGCTGAGCCTCCTGTTCGAGGAGCCGGCGATGGACGACCGGGCCTCGACCGAGAGATGGTCGGCGATCGTAGCCGCGGTCGCACCCGCCGGCCCAGCGACGGGGATCATCCTGCGCCGCGCGACGCCGGACGCGGCTCCCGGCCTTGCGGCCACTCGCGCGGCCGCCGCGGTCACGGCCGGGCTCGCATCCTCCTATGACGAGCGGGTTCTCGTCGGCCCGGGCGCGGAGCATGCGCGGGCGAGCGCGACCGCTGCGCTGGCGACGCTCGAGCGGCTCGCCAACGAAGGCTGGGATTCGGTCCTCGGCGAGGGGCCCGGACGCCTGGACACCGGTGGCTTTTCTGTCGACGCGATCGCAGAGCGGACGGAAACCTTCGATCCGTTCCTGACCTCGTCGACCACGCGCTGAGCGCCCGCAGCGGCCCATAAGCTGTCCGGCAGGCTACCCTCCTGAGACCGCCGGGATGATGTGAATCGTTGAACCCGCTGCGACTGGCGTATCGAGCTCCGCCG
>DATHGS010000175.1:0-10970 GCA_035490155.1 Candidatus Methylomirabilota bacterium
TGGCCGTCGAAGGGTTCGTCCATTGCACCGACGGCATGACCGAGATGGTCGCAACGGCCAACCGACACTATCGCGAGGACCCTCGCCCCTTTCTCGTGCTGACCGTGGACCTCGATGCCGCTGGCAGCCCGTGGCGGATCGAGGACGAGCGTGGCATCTACCCACACGTCTTCGGCCCGATCGAGCGGCCGGCGATCCTGCGGGTCGTCGAGGCGCCGCGCGCCGCCGATGGCGAGTTCCTGCCGTTCGAGGCGTAGAATCGCGCGGCCTCGAGCCAACGCTGGCCTGGGCCCGCTAATGCTGCTCCCACCGGCATTCCTCGGCTCAGGTCCCGGTCTGGATCGCGAGGCGGAGCATTGTCGCACCCAAAGAGCAGTTGTTGAGCGTGACCCCGCACGCGCGTCGGCCCGACAGTGGCCCAACCGGGACCCAAAGCCTTGCCCAACCGGCGTTTTACCGGTGGGAGCAGCGTCGAGCTCGTCAGGTGCATGAGATTGGACGCGGCTGGGTCGCCCGGGCGCCGCGGCGACGGTCCTCAGTCGTCCTGCGACAGGATCACCACCGAGTACGGCCCGAGGCCGACCTCGATCGTGTACTTGAGGCCATCCCGCGGCTCCTTCGTCGCGTTGGCGTCCACCGACTCCACGGTCTCGAACTCGACGTCGTAGCCATCCCAATCCGAGTTGAACCGGACCCGCCACCGACCGGCCCGCGGTACGCCGACGCGGTAGTCGGGCAGGGGTGTTGCCGAGAAGTTCGCCAGGACGATCACGTCGTCACGCGGCCCGCCGTTCTGCCAGCGATGGTAGGCGAGGATGCGCTCCTTCTCGTTGACGTGGTGGACGGCGATGCTCGGGCCGCGCAGGCCTCGGCTCACGTCAAAGACGTTGCGGCGGAGGCTGATCAGGTCGCGATGGAGCTGGAGCAGGCCGGCATTGCGCTGGCGCAGGCTCCAGTCGACGCCGTCTTCATCGCTGAACCACGAGCCCTCGACGAGCTCCTGACCCTGGAAGAGCATCGGGATGCCGGGCGCCGTCAGGACGAGCGCGCTGCCGAGCGTGGCCCGCTTCTTCGACGCCCAGCTGTGGGCGTAACCCGGCCAGACCTCCTCGGGGACGCGCGAGCCGCCGTTCGCGTTCTCGTCGTGGGACTCCGTGTAGACGACCCGCTTGAACGCGTCCGTGCGGTCAGCAGCGAGGGCCCGCGCGACGGCCGCCACGTCGCGGTCCGCATCCGAGCTCGTGACGAGCGCGCGACGCACGGCGCGGACAAAGCCAATGTCCCACTGCGCGCCGAAGCCGGCGCCCCTCTCGCGCGGTGGCTTCGTCACGGCGCGGTCGGACTGCATGTCCTCGGCGATCATCAGCCGGCCCGGGAACCGATTGGCGAGCTCGGCGTTGACATCCGCCATGAAGCGCCAGCCATCGTCGATCCGGTCCCGGGCTCGAGAGCCGCCGCCCCCGATGCTCGAGACATAGGACGTCGCGTCCCACCGAAGCCCGTCCACGCGGAACTCGTCGAGCCACTGGACAGCATTGTCGCTGAGGTAGGAGCGGACCTCGGGCCGGCCGTAGTCGGGCCGCGTCTCGCCCCAGGGCGTCGACGACCGGCCATCCTGGTAGAAGTAGATCCCGCCCTTGCCGTCCTCGGCCCAGCCGTCGAACTGCCAGAGATCGAGATCGGACGGCCCGAGGTGGTTGTAGACCACATCGAGCAGGACCGCGATTCCTGCCTGGTGGGCCGACCGGACGAGCGCCTTGAGGTCGTCCGGGGCTCCGTAGCTCGACTCGACCGCGAATGGGTGGGCCGGGTTGTAGCCCCACGACCGCTCGCCGCCGAACGCGAATGGCGGCATCAGCTGGATCGCGCCGACCCCGAGATCGCGCAGGTATTCGAGCCGGTCCCGTACGCCATCGAAGGTCCCTGGCCGGCCGTCCACGTCGGGCGCGAAAGTTCCCACGTGCAGCTCGTAGATCACGAGGTCATTCCAATCGGGGGTCCGGAACTCGTCATCGCCCCAATCGAAGGCGCCGCCGCCGTAGACGATCGCGTTGCCGACCGAGCTCGTCAGCCGCCGCGCCCGCGGGTCGATCCGGGACAGCTCCCGATCGCCGCGCCGGATCGCGAAGCGATATTCGTCGCCTTCGGTTGCCTCCGGCGCTTCCACCGACCACATCCCGCCGTCCTCGGGCGCCATCGGATGTCGGGCCGGGTCCCAGTCGTTGAACGAGCCGACCACGGACACGGCATCGGCGTGCGGCGCCCACACCCGGAAAGCGACGCCCCCTTCGAACGGAATCGCCCCGATGCCGGCGCGGGTCGAGGCGCGAGGGGCGGTCGGCCTGGCCATCCGGTCGATTGTGGGGCGTTTGGGCCTCGCCCGTCGCGGCGTTCGGCTAGCCTGAACGAATGGCGCCGAAGAAGCCGGAGGACGATCGTTCGCTCAAGCGGCTGGGCGGCGGTCGCTGGCAGACGCGGGACGAACGGTTCACGATCGAGCCGCAGTCTGGAACGTGGGTACTCGTCGACTCCGAGCAGACCGATGACCTCGGCCTCCCGCTCGTCCGTGGCCCGTTCCGCTCGCTGACGGAGGCGAAGGCGGCGGTCGAGGGCGCGCGGGGCGCGGCGGCCCCCGAGTCGCCGCTTGCCGATCGCGTCAAGGAGGCTGGGACGCGACCGGCGAAGACGCCGGCGGCGGCACCCGGGACGCCGAAGGCCCCGAAGGCGGCGGCCAAGGCGGCTGCCACGTCGGAAGGCGGCCACGGCCGATCCAGACTCGGTGTGCCCGAAGCACCACCCGAACCGCCACCAGAGCCTCGCTGGATCGCCGACCTGAGTCCGCGCGACCGCGGCCGGGCCCGACGGCTGATCGAGCGGCTCGAGGGAGCCGGCGTTCGTGACGCCGAGAGCGTCGTCCGTCAGGACCTGACCGGCGGCGTCCCGACGGTCGCGCGGCTTGCGCTCGCAACCCGGCTTGCCGATCTTCTCGCGTCGGCCGGCAATGACGCGGCCGCGATCGAGGGTGCCATCGGGCGGGTCATCGAGGCACTCGGCGACGGTCGCGACGACGAGCTTGGCGTGCGCTGGCGGCTCGTCGACGGTGAGGATCGCCCGATCGGGCTGACGGCGCGGGATATCCGGGCGGCGATCGATCGAACGGCCGACGACGGCGGCGCCCGAAAGGAGCGGAAACGATGACGGACACGGGCATTCCCGACGGGGTCGCCGTCGAGACGGTCTTCATGGTCGAGATCAGCTATTCGGCCGACGCTGCAGAGAAGCGTCCGGCCCTGCGTCCGGAGCACCTCCGCCGCATCGCCCGGTTGATGGCCGATGGCCGCGTCCTCGAGTCAGGTGGCTACCTCGACTTCAGCTCGGCGCTGCTGATGGTCCGAGCATCGAGCGAAGAGGAGGCCGTGGCGCTCGTCCGTGACGACGTCTACCTCCGCGAGGGCGTCTGGCTGGACGATGCCCGGGCTCGGCCGTTCGGGCGGGTCGTCCTGTCGGAACCGTCCGGGTGACAGCCGTCTACGAGTCGGGCGACACGAGGCGTGCGATTGAGAGGGCGGCGGATGACGGAGACGTCCGCTCGGTCTCGATGACGAGATCTGTCACGGGGGTCGGGAGCGCCTGACCGATGCCGGCAAAATACCGACCGAGGAAGGCGGGATCGCGCGACACACCTCGGGTTGGGTCGCCTTGCGCGCGGCGGAGCGCCTCCTCGAAGGACACGCGAAGGGTCACGTAGACCGGGTCGACGCTCGCGTCCAGGTATTGAGCGAATGCAGCCCGATCGCCCGGCGTATTGAACGAGCCCTCGGCGACGACGACGGCCGTGCCTTCCGCCAGGAATGTGTTTGTGAGCGTCGCCGCTTCACGTCGCGCAAGCACCCAGGTGGCTTCGGCCGTCTCCGGTCCCTTGCGAGCGAGCGTGTCGTGAACATCGTCGAGATCGATGACGGCGACCGCAACGCCAGCGCGCCCCAGTTCGCGAGCAAGCTCTCGGGCAACGGTGCTCTTGCCGCTCGCAATCGGCCCGGTGATCACGATCACCATGCGCTCCGCGGCGCGCGGCATTACCCGTCGTCGACAGTAGACACGTCTGAGCGCGCCCGGAGGTGAAACGCCACGCCATGAATCTCGTCAGTTCCCGGGTCGCGGCGGGGAACCGCCGTCAGGCGCCACTCCTCGTCGTCGCGGGTCACCCAACGAGCGAGCGGTCGACCCTCTCGCAGCACGGCGTCGAGCAGCCCGAACGCGTCAGCCTGCAACCCGAGCATGCTCTCGCGGGCCGGCAGGCCGATGGCCACCTCGCCGAATTCCGCGAGAAACGCCGGATTGCCGTAGACGACGATGTGGCCCGGACCGCTGCACATCGCGGCGGGTCGCGTGGCCGAGCCGACCCGAAGGCGCGCCCAGCTGGGTTCCCCGTCGGGCGGCTCCCACCGAATCATCGCGTTCCTCCAGCGGCCTGCCGTCATTCTCCGGGTTGCTGAGCCGCCTGTGAAGCCCGAATGACCCGTCTCGACCGACGAGGGCTACGGACCCGTGAACGGAGCAAGGGCGTGGCTGAAGTCCCACGTGTTCTGGACGATCCCGGAACAGTCATTCGAGCCGGTCGAGCCAGGGCAGCCGCCGTTGTCGCGCTGGATCGCCCACATCGAGAGGGTGCTCATCTTCGTCGCCGCGGACGGCGGCGTCGGGGCGTTGGCGAAGGCGAAAAGCTGCTGGGCGTCGGCCACGCTCGTCGACTCGGTCCGCCGCGGATAGTCGTCGAGCCCGTTCATGATCGTCGCGCCTTCCATCGTCCACAGCTGGGCGGTCGTCCGGCCGGGATAAAGTCCGGCCAGCTGGCTGTTCAGGCCACGGAGAGCGCTGATCGCAGAGTCGCCCATATCGGCGTTCACGCGATCGTAGTAGTCGAAGACCATCGGGTTGACGACGTCGATCCGGACGCCGTTGGCGAGCGCGTTCTGGAGAACGGCGAGACCGCTCGCCTCGAGCCCGCTGCGACTCGTCGGCAGGGTGTACTGGACCTGGACCGTCCGGCCGTTCGCCGCCGCCCAATCCTGGAGGAGCTTGATCGCCTTGTTGCGGCGGTCGATGCCGTCGGGCTTGGTCAGGGAGCGGCCCTCGATGTCCATGTCGAGCCGGCTCACCTCGTACGTCGTGACGACCTGCTCGTAGGCGGCGGCGATCAGCGCCGGATCCTTGCACGAGTCGCCGATCTCGGTTCCACCCTGGTCGGCGCTCCAGCCCCCGAACGACGGGATGACGTCCCCGCCACCTGAGCGGAGGGCCGTGATATCGGCAAGGAAGGGATGCGGGGTCGAGGCAACCGTCTGGCTGTTCGATCCGTTCCAGGCGAGGGTGCACGATGTCTTGGACAAGGTCTCGAGAAATGCGAGGGTGAGGTATCGATCACCCGATTGCTGGGCCAGGGTCGCGATGCTGTCCGTCGTCCACGCCTCGAAGTACGGAGCGAACACGTGGGCGGGAAGAGGCGTTGCGGCGATCGCGCTCGTGGCTCCGAGGACGGTGCTCCCGATCACGGCGGCGCTCGCGATGGCAACCCGAAGTCGTCGATTCACCATGCCAGAGAACCTCCCGGGTCATCCGCGCTCGATGTCATTAGCGCGTCGTTCGACTTCGCGAAGTATGGGCGGGAGGATCGGGCCTTCGCCAGTGGCGGGCCTATCGGTTTCGTTGCGAAACGATCAGGCAGCCGCGATCCGGTAGACGATGCCGGTTCCCCAGTCGCCGACGAAGACGGCTCCATCCGGGCCGCTGAGGACCGGAACCGGCTGCTGCAGCCCGCTCAGGAACGTCGTGACGGTCCCGGTCCAGGCGGTGCCGTCGTGCACCAAGGCGACCCGGAGAACTTTCCCCTGGGCCCACTCCGCGACGAGCGCCGACGGTCCGATCGTCGAGCCGAGCCCATCGGTCACGATGGCGACGCCGCTGACCGCGGCATGCTTGTCGAGGACCGCCGTCGGAGCCGGAGAGCCGGTGCAGGCGTCGCCGCCCTGGCCGTAGCACGCGGGGAACCCCCAGTCCTGGCCTCGACTCACGACCGCCAGCCAGTCGCCGGGCGTCGCCTCGCCGAGATCGTCGCGCTGGTTCATCGTGACGAAGAGGTCGCTCGTACCGGGGTAGTAGGCCAGCCCGACGGGGGCCCGGATGCCCGACGCTTCGACTCGGAGGTCGCTGCCGTCCGGCAGGAACGAGACGACCGACGCCGACCACGCTGACGTTGGCTTGCACGAGTCGCACGGCGCGGAGATGCCAAGGACGAAGCGCCCGTTCGGACCGATCGCGATCCCATTGACCTCACCGGTACCGGTCGCAAAGTTGACGACGGTGCGCTGGCTCGCAAACGAGGTCCCCGCGAAGCCCGCGTACGCGACGACGCCGTCGGCCGATGAGACGTAGAGCGACCCCTGGTACCAGAGCAGGCCGAGGGGCGTGGACACGCGGTCGATGATCTTTTCCGGTGTCGCTCCCGAGGACGGGACGAGGTAGACGCCGTCTGTGCTCGCGTCGCTGTAGCCGGCCGTGGCGACCCAAAGCCGACCCTCCGGATCGAAGGCGATGGCCGAGGCGTTCGTCAGCCCGGTCGCGTACACGGCGGCCGTCACCCCGCTGGGTCCGATGAGGCCTGCCCCGATGGCCACGAGGCCGGCGGCGGGCGAGTCCGAGGGGCCCGGGGACCCGGACGCGCTCGAGAGTGACGAGGGAGACACGCTGCAGCCGACAACCACAAGGAGGACTGCGACGATCGAGGCGAAGCGGCGGGCAGGCAAGCGTCGTGCGTTCAAGGGATCGTTCCAGGTGCAGTGGACATGACGGCACTGCCGTTGGCGGGTTGGCGGGCTGGCGGTGCTCGCAATGACCCGCCAGCCCGCGCTCCCTGCCACTTCGGCAGCACTCGCAGCCTGCCGATGCGATCCTGTCCGTCTGATTACGAGCCGGGCGGTCGGACGTCAGGCCGGTGGTTTTCGTCCCCGCTCGGGGCGCAGGCGGCGGTGCCAAAGCTGCAAGGCGGTCGCAAGGTCCGCGATCTTGATTCGAGGCGTAGGCTGACGGGCGATAGGAGGTCGCGATGAACCAACTGATCGTCGTCGCATTCGACCATTTCGACGATGCCCGGGCGGCACTGGCCAGCCTGCGGTCTCTCGAACGAGAGGGCCGCATCCGCTTCGAGGACACGGCGATCGTCGAGCGTGACCCGGACGGAAAGGCTCACGTCAAGAACGAGGTCAGCGGGACGACCGAGACGGCAGCTGTCGTCGGTGCCGTTATCGGCGGTCTCATCACGTTCGTGTTCCCGCCGGCGGGAGCGCTGCTCGGGGCGGCGTTTGGTGCCGCGGTCGGGGCGGCCATGGACAGGGGCGTCAGCGCCGACTTCATCGACGACGTCAAGAAGACGCTCACTCCAGGCCGATCCGCCCTCTTCCTGGTCGTGAAGCAGGCCGACGCCGACGCCACGACCGCCGCGCTGCGCCAATTCAAGGGCGACGTCATCCAGACGACCCTCGACAGCGAGGCCGAAGAGGCGCTCCGCCAGGCGCTCGTCTAACCGGCGGGGTTCAGGCCTCAGCTGGGAGGCAATTGCCAACGCGACCAGCCGGGTGAGGCTGAGCCCCACCCGGCCGTCGTCGCGCCTGGGGGCCTCTAGCGCATCCGGGCGACGGCCCAGTGGCCGTGCTTGGTTGTCGCATCTGATTGCGCCTGGACGGACGCCGCCGCCACAGCCGGGTCCGGACCGATCGATGGAATGAACGTCGGCGGGACCCGGACGTGCGTCGCCTGCTCGAAGTCGTAGGCGAAGCCGATGAGCTGCGGCTCCGACCAGCGGCCGCCGATGAACGACACGCCGATCGGCAGATGCCCGACGTAGCCCGCCGGCACGGTAATCGTCCCGTAGCCGGCGATCGCGGACGGGCTCGACGAGCCGACGAACAGCGAGAAGTTACCGTCGAGGTCGCCCTTCGTTGGGTCGGAGTTGGTCACCCAGGCCGGGCCGTTCGTCGGGGCGATGATCGCGTCGAGGTTGTTCGCGGCCAGCGTGTCGTTGATCGCCGCCTGGGCGATCGAGGTCGCCTGCTGGCGGGCTGCCACGCAAGCGGCGCTGGCCCGACCGCCGGTGGCCTGGGAATCGACGAAGAGCTGCGAGTTCCAGGGCCCTTCCAGGTTCGGATGAGCATTGTTGAAGTCGATCAGGTCCTGGAGGGTCTTGGGGTAGCCCGCCGCGGTGTGCGCCGCGAGGTAGGTCGCGATATCGGACTTGAACTCGCACTTGAGGGCGTCGAACTCAGGCGCGTAGGCCGGCTCGATCGGGATCCTCGCCGGATCGACGATCGTCGCCCCTTCGGCCTGCAGCTTTGCGACCGTCGCGTTCATGATCGTGTCGATCTCGGGGCTGATCGTCGGATCGTACGCGCCCACACGCCAGACGCCGATCCGGGCGCCTTCGAGCGCGTGCTTGTCAAGGAACTGGGTGTAATTGGTGTAGGCATGGCCAGCCTGGTCGGCGGTCGCCGCGTCGGCAGGGTCGACGCCGGTCATCGCCCCGAGGAGGACGGCTGCATCGGTGACGTTCCGGGCCATCGGCCCGCTCGTGTCCTGGTCGGCCGTGATCGGGACGATACCCGACCGGCTCACGAGGCCCACCGTTGGCTTGATGCCGACGATCCCGTTCGCGCCCGACGGGCAGACCACCGAGCCGTCGGTCTCCGTGCCGACGCCGACGGTCGCGAGATCCGCCGCTACCCCGACGCCTGTGCCAGAGCTCGAGCCGCACGGGTTGCGATCGAGGACGTAGGGCATGTTGGTCTGGCCGCCGATCCCGCTCCAGCCGCTCGACGAGGGGATCGACCGGAAGTTCGCCCATTCGCTGAGGTTCGCCTTCGCGATGATGATCGCGCCGGCGGCCCGCAGTTGCTGGACGACGAACGCGTCGGACGGCCGGCTGCCCTTGAGCGCGTAGGACCCGGCGGTCGTCGGCATGCGGCTCGTGTCGACGTTGTCCTTGACGATGACCGGAATGCCGAGCAGCGGGCGGCGGTCGCCATGACGCCGAGCCCAGTCCGCTTTGCGCGCATCGGCCAGGGCCTTCGGGCTGACTTTGATCACCGCGTGGAGCTTCGGGTTCAGCTTGGCGATCCGCTGTGTGTAGAACTGGACGAGCTGGACCGAGGTCAGGCGGTGGCGGTTCATGAGCCGCTCAAGCTGCGGGATCGTGGTGGCGTCGACATTGATCCCGGCGACGCGGGTGGAGGTGGCGCTCCTGGCAAGGCCGATCGGGGCGGCGGCCCCCGCGGCGGTGAGCAGGAGCGCGAGCAGCGTAAAGAGCGCGAGCCAGCGTCGTACGAAGCGGTTCATGATCGAGGATCCTCCGCGGTACATGCGGTTTGGGGGCCCAATACCATCAAACCGCTGCTGTCAAGTGCGGTTTTGTGTAGTTACGTGAGGTTCAACCCGGGCTTCTGGGTGGTCCCGCAGCGATTCGCGCGCGCATCGCGTTGACCGATTCGTTGGTCCAGTCGGCCTCGATCCACCAGGTCGCCCCGGCGTCCGCATGAGCGTGGGCGAGGGCGGCGGCAGCAGCGGGATCGTCGGCCGGCGTGGACCCTTCGACGACCACGTCGAAAGGTTGCTCGCCCAGGTCCACGGGTCGCTCCCGACGAACGTACGCCAGCACGTCCTGGACCGGCCCGGGGCCGCTCGCGGGCTTGCCGTCCGCTGCCTGCGCCTGGACGTAGATGCCGTCCCAGCGGACGGCCCGCCGCATCGACCGTTCGTGCGGCCAGGCCCCGACGACCCAGATCGGAACCCGCGGTTGCTGGACCGGGGTCGGGCGGAAGGTCATCGGCCCGAATCGGTAGTGGCGTCCCTCGAACGCGAACGGCTCACCGGTCCACAGGCCGGCGAGGATCGCCAGCGATTCGTCGAGCATCTCCGCGCGGATCCGGGCATCGGTCGGCTCGCCGACGTTGGCGAAACCTGCGTCATCGAGGGCTCCCAACCCGACGGGCAGGATCAATCTGCCGTTCGACAAGCGGTCCAGGGTCATCGCCTCGCGGGCCAGCTTCCACGGGCGGCGCCGGGCTGGCGGCGTCACGATCGCCCCCAGCCGGACCCGCTCGGTGCGCATGGCCATCGCGGCCATGACCACCCACGGGTCGTAAAGCGGGGCATCGCCGATGGCGATCGCGTCGTAGTAGAAGACGCCGTCCCAACCCGCAACTTCCGCCTCGGCCGCGAGGTCGGCGACCGTCCGCGGATCGCCGGTCGTGACGATGAAGCCGAACTGCATTTCAGCTGACCGGCGCGGCGAGCCCCTCGACGACCGCGACTCCGGGCAGCGCCGTGAGGATCTCCGGTGAGGCGATGACCTTCCAGCTCCGACTGCCGCCGCCGAGGACGATCCGCGGCCGAGCCATGACCGCCGTGTCGACCCAGATCGGCAGGTCCGGTGGCAGCCCGAACGGGGTGACCCCGCCGATCTCCATGCCTGTCAGCGCGCGTGTCTCGTCGGCCGAGGCGAACGACGCCTTGCGGGTCCCGAGGCGATCTCGGACGGTGCGATTGACGTCCAACCGATGGGTAGCGAGGACGATGCACACGGCGTACCGGCGAGGCTCGGCCTTGCCTACCACGACGATCGTGTTGGCCGAGTCCCCGAGCTCGAAGCCATACGCAGCGCAGAACTGGGCGGTGTCGGCCAGGGCGGGGTCGCACGGGAAGAGCTCGAACGGCTGGCCGAGGGCGCCGAGGACTACCTCGAGGCGATCTCGATCGATGTCGCTGGTCATCCCCGAACAGTAACGGAGCCGCCGCCCACCCGGTGCGGGCCGCGCTCGACAGTCGATGCACCTCGGGTGGAGAATCCCATCGATCGCTCGCTCACGCCAACCGTCGCCCGTCGCGATCGCACCGGGAGGACAGTTCACATGGCCAACTCACGT